>JANNON010000887.1:0-7492 GCA_031399105.1 Blastocatellia bacterium
TCGTTGCGGTAAGCCTCTGGCTTACCGATCAGGCTTGCAGTGGTAAAGGCTACGCCTTACTTTTCGAGAATCGGAGGCATAGCCTCGCACTGAAGAAAGCAATGCCGGTAAGCCAGAGCCTTACCGCAAGGAACGCGGCAGAGCCACAAAACGACTCTCAAATCAGCACTCGACTCTTTCCCTCCACGATCTCGAGAAAAATATCAGCGCCCGTTCCCTTTTCTGTCACGTTGCTCCTGGCTTCACGCAAAATTTCGAGAAACATCTCACGTGACGAAGGCAGATCCAGCTCGAGCTGCAACTCAAGCACCCGAGCTGCATACTTCAACACCTGCACGGTCTCGATGCCCGACAGCTCTGAGAAAAACCAGCCGCAACTCGTGAACATGAGCAGCGAATTTCTTTGCATCTCCAGAAGCGCAAGCACTCGCCGCTCTTCGGCCAGCGTTAACGGACGCACGGCTTGCTCCTTCAGAAAGAAGTCGGGAGAACTCGCACCGAGCACCACGTCGATGTAAGCGTTCCGGGCGGCCCAGGGATCGTTCAATAACTCCGCGCCGATTCTTTCAAACTCGCTTGCACTTTGATCTCTCAGATACTCGAGCGCTACCCGTAAAGGTCTACGCCACTGCTGATTCCAACCATTCTCGCCACCCGTGTGACAGCCGCAATCACGCATCCATCGGGAAACCCCATGGAAGCAACTCCAGGAACTGCCCTCGCCGCCCAGCCCCGAGCTGATCTTCACTTCCGTCTCTGCCGGATGATGGTCCAGAAACTCGCCGTAGTTTGTTAAGCGAAATCCGGCGTCCGGCGCCTCAACTTCCACTGCATGGGCCAGACACAAATCACCAAACTTGAAATGATGGCCGTAGGTTTCACCATCCGTTGCCACTGTTTCCAGCTCTTTGCCAACTGCCGCACGCTTGAGCAGATCGACCAAGCGGCGACTTGAGGAGAGCACTTGTTCAAAGGCAATCGCTCTGGAGGTTGGTCCATCGTAAAAGAAGATTGCGATCGAGCGACCGGAACCATCCGGATGCACGTAGCGATATGCTCGGCCCATATCAATTGGCGTGTCTGCCGTTGAAACCCATGTCTCACTGTGAACCGGCCGAAAACTGTGTGCCTGGTCGGGGGCCAGAATTACGTAGCGCAATCCTTGCTCGATCAAAACGGCGAGCGTGGCATCATTGCAGGCTGTTTCGGGCAACCACAGCGATTCCGGTTCGCGGTCATAGCGAAAACGAAAGTCTGCAACACCCCAAATCACTTGCGTCAGCCGATCGCGGTCGTTGCACAGTGGCAGAATTGGGTGCCCGTACGCCTGGGCGATCGCATTCCCATGACCGCCTCGTCTACTCGAGCTGATCGCGTCGGCTTCAAGGATCTTCTGGTAAGTGACTGGATGATGCCGCTCCAGCCAGGACATCAAAGTTGGACCAAAGTTGAAGCTTATGCGCTCGTAGTTGTTAACCATCCTGACGTTGCCGTCAGGGCCAATCATCCGTGCAAAAGCATTTGCCGCGTAACACTCCGCGTGAATGCGCTCGTTCCAATCGTGAAATGGCGCGGCGCCGGGTTCGCGCTCGACGTTGCCGGTCCAGGGGTTTTCGCGCGGTGGCTGATAGAAGTGGCCGTGAATTATTAGAGCGGTCATTATTTAAGCGAACAGCGAACAGTTAACAGCAAACAGCAAACAACGAAGCCGAGTGGGCGAAGCATCACGCAACTACTTTAGTTGCACGTTCATAGTTTTACCGGTATCAGGCAGAACACCCGTCGGCTGCTTTCCCATTCCCGACGACTTAACGGCAAAAATCAAACGACGCTTTCCGGGATCGTAGGAACCATCGGAAGTAACTGTTGCTCGAAAGCCGGCTTGCGAGCGCGAAACGTCAATGGTGGTTCGTCGAAATCTGCCCTGCTTGTACGCGGGACTGTTGCCGTCATCATCGTAGACAACACCTTTCGCGTTTCCCTTCTCATCCGGATAAATCGAAAGATAGACAACATCGCGCGGTTTCTCACCCACATGTTTAATCTCAGGGCCGGTTGGCACAATCGCGCCGGCCCGCACAAACATCGGCACCGTCTCCAACGGGGCCTCCACACGCACCATCGTGCCTCCCAAATATTTTTTTCCAGTCCAATAGTCGAACCAGCTGCCCTTTGGTAAGTAGACCAGTCGCCCCGTTTGTCCTGGTGAAAGTATCGGGGCCAACAATAAATCTTCGCCGATCATGAACTCGTCATCGATGTTGTAGGTGTTCGCGTCGTCCTGATAATTCAAGACCAGCGGACGAAACAAGGGAACTCCCGTGCGATGCGCCTCTTCGAGCGTCGTATAGAGAAACGGCAGCAACGCGTACCGCAGCTTCAGATACTTGCGAATGATGTCTTCATAGTACTTACCAAATCGCCACGGTTCCTGATCATACCCGTCGATGACTTTGTGATTGCGACAGAACGGCGCCAGAAAACTCACTTGATAGGAGCGCACGAGCAACTCACCATTTCCACGCCCGATAAATCCTCCGACATCGCTGCCGACAAACGGCTCGCCTGATAATCCGAGGGTTTGAAACATCGGAATGCTCAACGCGAGCGACTCCCAGGTACTGTTTGTGTCGCCGGTCCACATCGTTGAGTATCTTTGAATGCCCGCGTAGGCTGCTCGGGTGATGACGTATGGTCGCTTATCGGGTTGCAGCCGCTCGAGCCCTTCGTAAGTCGCGCGTGCCATCAGTAGCGCAAACACATTGCGGTTTTTTGCATGAGTAGATTTCTCGCCCTCGTCATAGCTAACCACATCGATCTGGTTCTTTCCCGTTTGATCGACAAAGTCCGCCGGCTCGTTCATGTCGGTCCAGATGCCGGCAACTCCATTGTCGAGATAAGCGCGATGCAGATCGCCCCACCAGCGACGTGCGTCAGACAGCGAGTAATCGACAAAGACACTATCGCCGGGCCAGACTCTGGGAATGAACAGATCACCGTTGCGGCGGCGTTGAAAGTAGTCTTGCTTCAAACCTTCATTGAAAACGAAGTAGCTGCGGTCTTGCGGTTCGAGTTCGGGCCTCGCCGTCGGCGGGTTGCTTCCACCGGTTGGCGGTTGGTGCTTTACCCCCGGATCGACGATGGTTACAACTTTTACGCCCTGTCTTGCCAGTCGCTCCGTCAACTCTTTCGGATTGGGAAAACGTTTGGTATCCCAAGTGAAAACGCGATACCCCTGCATGTGATCAATGTCGAGGTGAAGCACGTCGAGTGGCAGATCGCGTTCGCGATATTGCTTCACCACCTCATCGACCATCGCTTCCGGATAGTAGCTCCAGCGACTCTGTTGATTTCCCAATGCCCACAACGGCGGCAATGGCATCCGACCGGTTAACTCAGCGTAGCGCCCAAGAATTTTCTTGATCGACGGGCCGTAAAAAAAGTAGTAGTTCAGCTCACCGCCTTCAGCGCCAAACCAGGCACGCTGTTGTGACGACTTGCCGAAATCGAAATAACTGCGATAGCTATTGTCGAAAAAGATCCCGTAAGCGGAACCCGCCTGCAGACCCAGATAGAACGGAATTGTTTGATAGATGGGATCGCGCCCTTCAATATAACCGGGCGTGTCAGAATTCCAGTTCACGAACGAGTTGCGACGCTTATCCAGTTTCGCCGCCTTCTCGCCGAGCCCATAGAAGTGTTCGTTGAAACCGAGTTTTTTGGACGCCGCAACAAAAGGTCCCGAGTCAGGATCGAACATCATCGACTTCAAAAGGCCCTTTGCGTCGTAGCTGAGTGGTTGTTCGTCCGAATTGATCACCGCGTTGGATTTAGCATCTCGGAATTCGACGAGCAGAGGCGAGCGCCTAACGACCACTGACAGTTCGTCAGTGATTATTAAGATCTCGTCGGCCCGTTCGATCAAAGTCCAGTCGCGTGAGTACCAATCAGGTTTGGCAATGGCCCAGGAATGGTCTTTTGGCGGAAGAGCTTTGCCGAATGCAGCGCGCACGCGGATAAGATCTGGCGCAAGCACTGTCAGTTGGAGCTGAGATCCATCTTTGCAATCGAACGTGACGCCTCGTTCCGTGGCTTTCACACCTACAACGTCACCGATCTTTTGAAGGCTGGTGATGTCCTGCGCCTGGAAGGACGCAGCGATTGCGAGAAGAAAGAAAACTATAAGAAAAGACCGAGTGAGCTGAGTGATACGGAGATTCTGCATAGTCGATTTAAGAGACAGGATTAACAAGTACCGCATTCCGCGCTTGCGCGCCGTTTGCTGCTGCAAACTTAAGTGTTCTTGCTATCTCGGAGCTTTATCAGACGCTTGTCTTTTAATCCTGCTTTTCACGAAAACGCGAGACGTGCGGCGCCTAACAGTCCGGCATCGTCACCACACGCAGCACGCAAAATCTTCACGCTTTTCGCAGGTAGCGGAAAGGCCCGCTCGATGATCTGCTGTTGCATGTGCTGCTCAAACAAACTCCAGCCGTTTGCCACGCCACCGCCGACAACGATGATCTCTGGATTGAGCAGATTGATTAAGTTTGCGATTCCGATTCCCAGATACACGCCCATCCGTCTGAAGACCTCAATTGCAAGCTCATCACCTTTTACACCGGCTTCATAGACAGCTTCAGAACTCAGATTCTCACTGGTGTGCAATAGCGAATTCGGATAACGCGGTACGGCTTCGCGAGTCATCCGCACGATCGCTGTCGCCGACGCGTAAACCTCGAGACAGCCGCGACTGCCGCAACCGCACGGTACTCCCGCAAAGGGATCCAAAGCCATATGTCCGACTTCTGCGGCCGAGCCATTGGCCCCGCGCCATAGTTCTCCACCGAGAATAATTCCCCCACCGACACCAGTGCCGAGCGTGATGCAAATGATGCTCTCGTAACCTCGGCCGGCGCCCTGCCACATCTCGCCTATGGCTGCAGCGTTCGCATCATTCTCCAAAGTCGCAGGCCAAGCCAACTCGCTAGCCAGCGCCGCGGCAAGACGAAAGCCATCGAGACAGGGAACGTTGGGCGCTTTGATGACCACACCTTCGTCAACATCGACGGTGCCCGGAACGGCAACCGAAATCGCAGTGATACTTCCTTGCTTTCCGGCAATCCGCTGCTCAACTTCCCGTGCGGCCGTTACTAGAGCGCGCACTATCTCATTTGGCTTTTCTGCCTGCGGAGTCGATCTTTTCAACTGATATTGGATCTGACCATTGCTGTCTACGGCCGCAGCGCGCAGGTGGGTACCGCCGAGATCGGCAACAAACACCAGATCTGCCGCGGACTTGTCTGTCTTGCTCTCTGCGCCTGAAATCATCGTGCTGATCGTCTCTCCGCGCGTTTAGTTGGTGGTCGAACGTAGCGCCGTTCGACCTCGGCCGGTGTTTCCAGATTTTTACCGGCACTCAGATTCAGTGTTAACCGGATGAACTGGGCCATCGACCACGCCAACGGGGTAGCCGATCCAGTGCCTTCACCAAACCGTAGTTCCGGGCGAGGACTATGTGCGCGATCCCAAATCTGCTCTGGTAACATCAGCGCCTCGTTTGCAAACCCAAGCATGGAGTTTAACCTCATCCGCGCCGCTGCCCGGTTGCCGAGCGCCAGTTCATATTGGCCCCGCTCACCGGTAAGCAAAGGCCAGGGACGGCCCTTGCCCGCTCGGGCATCGTAGGGACCACCGTCAGCGCGTTCTCCGTATGCGTCGTGGTTGTAACGATACCATGCCGCACCATTCGGGGTTTCCGTTTTGATCAGGCGATCGATTAAGTTGAGGGATCGCCGGATCAATCGATTGTTAGGGCTCCTGATGCCGAGTCTTACCAGTTCAAGAAATCCTGCGTCGACGATAGTGCGTTCGTCATAGGTGCCGCCATTGCTGTTGATTTCGAGCGGCGCGCCATCGTTTGGATCCGCGTTCTGATTCATTCTCAGGAAATAGTTTCCATTCAGGTATGGTCCATTGATGGTCGCCAACCACTGTTCGATTCTGAGCGCCCAGTCGTCAGCGGCCTTTCGATAAGTAACTGCAGATTCTTCGTCGCCATTGAGCGCGGCTATCCGCTCAGCACAAATGAGACCGGCGATCCCAGCGGCAATTGCAGCGGGCGAAAACCCTGACTCTTCTTCCCAACGATCCTGCTCGGTGGCAGGACCTTTTCGGAGAAGGAAGTCAGCTGCCGGTTTGACGTGTTTCGACCACGTTGTGCGATCTGTGCGGCCAAGTTGGCTCGCTAACACCAGCGGCAAACCTACCTGGTCCAACTGCAGGGCGGAGCTGATTGTGCGCCCATTGACACGTGAGTTCTGCGGAAAACTACCATCTTCTTTTTGCTGAACCTGAAACAGAAAATCCAACGCACGATTAGCGCTCCCAGTGTCTCCCATGGCCCGAAAAGCCGTCGCGACATGATAGAGGTCGCGGGCCCACACGGCGTGATAGCCGGTGGTGTTCGCTTCGTTAGCATTTGATCCGGCGCCCCAGGGATTCGACGGCGACGCGATCATCGCCCCCGGATGAGTTTTATCCTCAAGCCCTTTGATTACCATCGCAGCCATGTTGTATTGCGCCTCGTAGCGAGCCTCGACCTTCTTCAGCGGCGCAAGATATGAGTGCCAACTCTCCTGATACTCCTGCTCAGCCCGCCAGAATCCCTTCAGCAACGAAGCCTTTGCGTTTTCGATTGCTTCGCGTGCATTGCCCCCAAAAGCGAGGGCAACGGTGAATCTGTTACTCGGATTTAGACGTGCCAGCTGAACCACGTTGCCGTTCTCCGCGCGTGCATACTGGTTTGCCAGTGTGCCTGATTCTTTTAGTTGGGCGACACCATCACTGGAGTCAAGGAAACCATTGTTCGTGCTCGAGAAGCCGCTGCTTGAAATTATCGCCGCTGAGATATCGCCTTCCGATGCGAGCAAGGCTCCTCCTTCGCTCCAGCCCGTATCATGCCTGCCGCTGTTGTTCAGTGAGGGATCAAAAAGCAGATAAACCTGATCAGGCTTTCGATCGCTTCCGGTTAATGCAACGTCAATTAGAACTGTCGAACGCTCTGGGTCCGTTGTGTAACTCTTTGTGATTGTGAAAGTGCCGGAGCGCGCCGTATTCACTTGCTGAAAAGAGAGTGAACGGGAGTCACTCACTCGCATTCGATGGCTCGTGTCCTGACTTTCCAGCCAGCACTTACTTGCTCGACAGACGACGAACTCCAGCGACTGAGTGTTTGGCACGTCGAGAGTTGGATAGAACACCTCGGTCATGACGCCATTGTTCAGCGTAAACCAGACCTTCGACCTGGGAGTATTCGAGGTGCCAAACCCATTCTTCGCAGCGCTTGGCCAATGCGCATCGCCACCCGGCGCTCCCGGAGCCACAAGGTTCGTTGCCTGCGCGAAAAAAGGGGGGCAGGCTAGGCCAAGGACAAGGAGGATGGTTAATGGGTTCATTGAATGGAAAAAAGTTTCGAGTTTCGAGTTTCGAG
>JANNON010000332.1:0-15156 GCA_031399105.1 Blastocatellia bacterium
AGCGAGCGGTGCTTAAATTTGACAATAAGGAACAACAGAAATCACACGCTCAAGTGACGTGGACTTCAGACAAAGATTTTCACTCAATCTCCGGCCCTTCGCTGGAACGTCTCTTGGAGTTCGAAAACGCGCTCAAGACACGAAACGGAAAGATCTCAACTGGGATCGAGAGTGTTCAAGAAGTTACATTCACAGCTTCAGAGACCAAGCACGGCAGATCGGCAGACTTTGAGTTCAAAGAGGAACAATTTCTGACGTCAGATTGTGAAAGTGTCACACTGCGCAGGGAGTTCTTTTCATCAGCTCAGCGCGCTGATGAAGAACTAGCAAAGCGACTGAAAAACGCTACGACTATCCTTGAACGGGGCCGAAAGCCCCAAGTAACAACCGAACAGAATGGCAGGGTGGTGGCGATGTTTACAGCCCCAACTCAATCTGAACAGCTTGAAGACACGATGATCCTGTGGACCAGTAACGCTGAATTGCATTCCATAAAGGGAACAATGTTGCACGTTTTGGAATTCGAGAAGCGAAATTATAGATGAGCAGTCTGTAGCAGCAAACGAACTCCTCACACTAAACATGGAAGTCAGAAAGGCGAAGTCGCTGGCACCTTATCCCTCGTTCATGGATTCACGGAGCAGCTTGACCCGCTCCTATCGCAGCGATGGATGACGGTCACGGTGGGTTCTTTTATGCGGGAGCTGAGCGATCGGGCGACTTGTTAGGAAAGTTTGGTTTTTTAGAAGGCTTTGACCACTTCCCTATCTATTTAAGAGATTCATCTCCTTCGCCCGCTCCTTGCTACAACCTGGCGCCGCAACTTCTTGATTTCGACCTGCTGGGCGGCGACCTTCTCATCAAGCTCCTTCACTGCATTCACAAGCGTTGCGATGAGAGCTCGATCCTGCAGACTCAGGTATCCTCCGCCATCAACGCCAACGGCTTCGGGAATAGCAGCGCGCACATTCTGAGCTGAGAAACCTGAATAGACGACCTCGGTTTCCAAGCCGGAGTCTGGATTCCACTTATAAAGAATCGGCTCGACTCCTCGCAGGTCTGCGAGGCCGCGTGCGAAGATTCCAACCACTTCCTTCAAGCGTTCGTCCGAAGCAGAGGTGAGGTTTCCACTTGCATCAAACGTCGCTGTGCCCGCCCCAAACTTGCGAAAGCGAACTGACCCGGTGGTATCGAGTTGTGCGGCAGGACTGGTCCCAATACCCAGCTTTCCGTCCTTGCTGAACTTGACACCTGTAAGATTGAATCCGGCGAAAGACGATCCCTTGGCAACGCCAGAGTTGTAGCCGACATTCAGTTCATCCGAGAACTTATAGAAAGCGAAGTTGGAACCGCTGTGCGATGAGATCCATTTCTTGCCATCGTTATAAGCATCGAATCCCATCGCCACGTTGTCGTGATCGTAAATGGAGTAACCCAGCGCCGCATCGGGATCACCATTAAACTTGAAGTGCAATCGCGGCATAGCGGGAAGCGTGGCCCGTGGGCCGGAAAGCGATAACAGTCCCACTGCCGGATCGAAGTGCAGTTCGGTCGTACCGTCACTGCTTACCTGAAACGGTTTTCGCACCGTCGCTAAATCCTTCGTAAGGTCCATCACCAGGCCAGCGCCACCCAGGAATCCAAGCAACAGCCGTTTCGTGTTGTCGCCATGCATCAAAACTCCATCACCCGCTTTGTCTCCGAGGTTGAATCCGACGCCAGCGGGTAATCCGGCACTGATGGCGAAGTGAAACTCGGCGGCGGTGCGTCCAACCGAAAGCAATGTGTGCTTGTCGCTGGCCCCACTCTTGAACAGACCTGCGACATCGTTGGCCCTCGTGCTAGTTAGCCCGGCGGTTAGGGGTAAGAGCTTCGTGAGTTCCAGCGTTTTCGTGAGATGCCATCGGTTTGTATCAGCAAACCCAACCCCCGGGACGCTAATCGCTCCATTGCTGGTCCAGGTCAGTCCTCCCGCTGGATCGTCCGGGTCCCGACCGAGGTTTACCTGATCGTAGTTCTCAACAACACCGGGATGCAGATTATCCGGCGAAACGACGATCGACTGTGCCGCGAGATGATCGAAGTGGCTATTGAAACTGCCGTAGGTATCAGGGAAGGGACCAAAAAATACTCCGGGTCCGATGTTAGCGAACGGCGCTGTGTCGGCGTAGTTCCAAACAAAGGAGTGGTCGAACGCGTTATTGTCACCGGAAATCAAGGCTATTCCGGGCGTGGCGACTTTATGGGCGCCAGAACCTGCGGAAGTAATGTCGATCGCTGGCCCACCACGGGTGAGCGCCAGTTGATACGTTTCTTTGTTTTGATTTACTACGTAGTAAGGCTTGCGCGAGGCGAGGTTTCCGGGGAGTACACCGTTGCTTGTTAGCAGGACCATCGTGCCATTCGCATAGCCGTGTCCGTTCGCTGTGACAACCTCAGTTGCGACGTTCACTGAGAACGTTTTTGCGGCACCGGTGAATTCGCCTCTCAGATTGTAAAACGTGTTGTAGTAGGCGCCGGTGGTGCCGCCGTCAAAATAGTTCAATTCAAACGCGGTGGGTCCTTTAAGAAATAGACCGTAGAACTCATTCCAGAAACTCCCGTTGTTTACTGTACTCGACGAGCCGAGTATGAACGCCGATGCGAGCGAGTTCACAAGCCCGACGTTTCGGAATTGACTGCCACGCATCCGATCGGCCTTGGCGACATGGTTCACCAGATTCGCACCATCAAAGACCAGGTTCTCGAGTCGAAAACCGCGCACGTTTTTGATGTTGATCATGCTGTCCGCTGCGGCACCGACGTACTCAATTACCACCATCTTTGCCTGCGCCGGCGTATCGAGTGCAAATCTGTCAGTTGCAAACGCACCAAAATCGCCACCACCAAGCCCGCGTAAAAAGACTGGTTTGGTGATGGTAGGCAACGCGCTCACCAGGTACTTTCCATGAGGAGGCACTGGGAGATCAATCACACCACCCATCGGTGAAACTGCATCGTATGCCGCCTGAAACGCAGCGGTATCAATGCTACTGACCCCGCGGCCCGCGTTCGGATTGAATTGAAGAAGGTTGATCGCAGGCGGTTCGGCCCCGCTCGCCGCATTCCCAAGTAACGGATTAACGACTTCAGTAGCTGGCTTCTCAATTCCGTTCAGTTCCTTACCGACAGTCGGCACGTTAACGGGATCCAATTTCCCGTCGAACGTGATTGGCTTCTCATCGGTGCTGCTGATCTTCACCTTCCCGGTCATTAAATTCCCGTCGTCATTCGCGACGCTTGCGGAAACGTTTTCGGCAATGTGCGTCGTTAAAGTGACGGCGGGAGCTGGAGAGTTAGGTTCTGTCGTTGAGGCGAAAGAGACCGATGCGCGGTTGGCGATCAGCATGAGCAGAAACGCGAAGGTGACTAAGAGGTGACGGAAGTTCATATGAGTGAGTTTCCTCTCGAGAGTTAGCGCAATCCGTAGAACGAGCATTAGGCCAATGCTCTTTCATGATGTCCACATCAAAACTAGGGACGAAGGAGTTGGGTGACCGGGAGCTTAGCGAGGACGGATCAGGGGTGCCAGAGGGCTCGCGGAAGAGTCACCTGCAAAGCGATTCTCAAGATGCGGAAATTTGAAACTCGAAACTCGAAACTCGAAACTCGAAACTAGTCTCTTCACTTCCCCTGAAACTCTTTCCGAATCAGCTGCACCAACTCTACCGATTCTTTCGTTGACAGTTTGCCCTTGAACGCGGGCATTCCGTCACCACCATCCAAAATCTGTTTCACCAACTCCTCATCAGCATGTTTCACCGCGCTGCCTTCTTTGAGCGAGGGGACATTTAGCGTCACGTCCTCAATCTTCACGGTGCCGCCTTCGCCGTGCGCGCCATGACAAACGACGCATTTCCCCGCGTAGTGTTCTTTTGCCGCGGCTAAAGGATCACCAGGATTCGGCGATGCTGATGACGGCGCGGCCGGCGAAGTGGGTGTCTTTGTCTCCTGACGAGCACATGCGAAGGTCAGTAGTCCAACCGCAATGATGAGTAGCACAACTCCCTTAGACTTCATTGTTTCTCCGATATGTTCTGGTTTAAGAAGATCGCTCCGAGAGTATAGCTCAGCGCCAGATCAAGTCGTTCTGCTGAATCGAGTAGCAAAACCGCAAAAATGCGATCGCCGCGTGCCGCGAGTTCTTTCGGCGTTTATCCTCAATCAATACAAGACACCTACCCCGCTACCCGCGAGGTGGTACTGACCTCATCACATTGAGCGAATCGATAATCGAGCAAACTACACTCAGATCAACGACACTGCTTGGTTGCATTCATACGTTTGACTCGGCAGAATACAAACGCCCGGCATTCATACTGTCCTTTCCGAATTGAAATCCTTCAATTGATTTTCCGAGGTGGAAACGAATGAGTACTGACAAAGAGAACGGCGGCGCACTTCGCGGGTCGCTGCGTCTCGCTCCTAATTGCGACGAGATGGAAGAGCAAAAATCGAAGCTTCCGCGTCAGTTCGTGAATTTCACTTTCTATCACGCGCGAACTGAGTGGAGACTTTTGTCGGAAGCAGACAAGCAACGCTGCAAGAAGGAGTTTGCGAATACGCTCGACCAGTTTCGTAAGCGCCTGCTGATTCACAGTTATTCCACCGTTGGCCTCCGTACGAATGTTGACTTCATGATCTGGCGTATTGGTTACGAGCTCGATCCGATTCAGGAAATGACCTCGCGCCTGAACAAAACCGAGATGGCCAAATACATCGAACCCACCCAGTCCTTCCTGTCGATGACCAAGCGTTCGATGTACATCGACAAGGACAATCCCGAACACGTTGAGGACCGCCTGCATATTATCCCGGGCAAGTCTGATTATCTGTTTGTCTATCCATTTGTGAAGACGCGCGAGTGGTACACACGAACGGCTGATCAGCGCCAGGAGATGATGGACGAGCACATTCGCATTGGCACGAAGTATCGTTCGGTGAAGCTGCACACGACGTATTCGTTTGGGCTCGACGATCAGGAGTTTGTAGTGGCGTTCGAGACAGACAACCCGGCGGACTTTCTTGATCTCGTGCAGGAATTGCGCGAGACGAAGGCGAGTTCGTACACGCTTCGCGATACGCCGATGTTTACCTGTCGGCAACGGACGCTCGGGGAATGTCTCGACGCGCTGGGCTGAGACGGCGGGGACACGGAGACGCGGAGACGCGGAGAGCGAGGGAGGGGAGGTCCACCCCAACCGACAAACAAGATTATTTCAGCCTATCCAGGAGGCCTCACACTCATGGAAACTATTAGAAGCTACAAGGAATTACTTGTTTATGGTGCAGCCATGAAGGCCGCGATGAGCATATTTGAACTAACAAAGAGGTTTCCTGTTGAGGAACGATACTCTTTGACCAATCAGATACGACGATCATCAAGATCGGTCTGCGCAAATCTAGCTGAAGGATGGCGGAAAAGAAGATATCAAGCTCACTTCGTAAGCAAGCTAAGCGATTCAGAAGCTGAGGCTGAAGAAACTCGAGTGTGGATCGAGTTCTCCTGGCGATGTGGTTATCTGTCACAAGCTGACGCGGAAGATCTCGACCGTCAGTACGATCGAATTCTCGCTCAACTTGTCCGAATGATAAGTCGGCCAGACCAGTGGACAATTCGATCTGACCGGACGCGGTAATGTCCAAGCACGATACTTCATCAAACGACGGTCGGGAACCTGAGCCGAATGTGATACGGAAGGTTTGCTTAGCCCTTTTCACGTTTGCGTCGGTTTTGCTTCTAACCTCATCATCATTAAGCAGCCTACATCTCCGCATCACCGCGTCCCCGCGTCCGCGCGTGCCCTCGTCTCCCCCTCCCCGCGTCCCCGCGTCTCCGTGTGCCCATGTCCCAGCGTCCCCGCATCACGAATATCTCTGGTACGAAGCGGAGAACATGCGCGGTTTTGCGACTAACGCTCGACACGAGCCGGTCATTAATGCCTCCTGGTTGAATCCTCCAAAATCAAGGTCACCGGGTTGGGGGATCAATGGTCCTGGCGTGTCCGCTGAGTGGACACAGGGCGGCGAGAGTGAATGGAATTCAGCAGCCGCCAGTGCTGATGAATCGAGTGCGACGATCTATCAGGATCTTGAGATCCCGCGCGCCGGCGATTTCAAAGTCTGGATTCGTTACGCGGACTGGGCTCGCAAGACCGAAACCTTCTCCGTTACGATCACACAACAAGGCAAAGAGATCTTTCGTCGCGAGTTTGGTTCGAGCGACCTTATCGATACCCACGATGAAGTCAGCATGTATTGGGGATGGGCCTTCACCTGGGATGGCGCACCAGCCAAACTCGATAAAGGACCAGCACGCCTTTCAATTGTGATTGAGAAACCGGCTGCAGCCAGACGGCACATCGATGCCGCACTCATCACCAATGACTTGGGCTACGTTCCAACGGGACGACGTAAGCCGGACTTCGCTGCGATGAAGTACTTGCGCGAAAGCACGAGCAGGCGACTCCAACTCGGGTCGTTACTTGAGCCTCTTAAAGCTCCTGTTACATTGCAACAACCAACGCTCGGCGGGCGGGACTTTTTAATGCCGTGGAACATCTCGAAAGAGTTCTGGGCGATGTATGAGAAACCTCCCGGTGAGCGTCCGCTCTATCCATTCAGTGCGGAAGCGGTTGATGAGTTTGTTAAGAAGTACAGAGGCGTTCGCGACGTTCCGTTATTTTCTTCAGAGCTGATTGTCCCGGTCATTTATTTGAACGATCTGCCAGCATTGTTGAAAGAGGGAAGTCCGTTCTTGAAGTACGTGCGCGAGACGAAAACGCAGTTCGCGATCTTGATTAACTATGGCTCAGCGTCGATGGCGGAACCGGATGCGCAAGCTGCCTGGAAACTCCTCGATGGTGAGCTGCGCCATCAGTTTCTCGGCTGGATCTCAGGTGAGAGTGTTGGTTACGTCTGGGACGCTTCGGCGACTGAACTCAAGCTCAATCCTACGATGACACGCCGGGAACTGCTCCAGGCACATCGCGAATTCTACACGACGGCACTCGCTAAGAAATGGAGTTCCACTTTTCATTCTTCAACTGGAGCAATGTGGGACAAGCTCATTTCGGCACAGTCAACTTCCAGCACCTCCTTCTCTCATGCGTTGATGGATTGGGGAACTAAACTGCTGGGCATCGAAACTTCGGCGGTGCAGCCGATGACTGCGATGCGGATGGCTTTCACTCGCGGCGCCGCTCGTCAATACAGCGGCGCATTTTTGTATTATCACGCGCCGAATTTTGGTGATTCAGCGACGACTTTCACGAAGGCGCAGAACTTCGCAGGCCCTGACAACTTTTTCCACTCACGTTACGGTGTGACGATGGGACCATCGCTGTCGTGGTATCGCAAGAGCTACTACCTTTATTACATGGGCGGCGCTGCCGCGATCTATCTAGAGCAAGGTTACGATCAGTTTTTCAAACCTGGTCCCGGTGAGCACCCGCTGCAACTCAATCCACTCGGTCGCATCACGGATGAGTTTGTTCGCTTTGCCGAGAAACATCCGAATCGCGGCACGCCATATACGCCCGTCGCGATCCTGCTTGATCCCGCGCACGGTTGGGAGATGACCGACTATCCGCATTGGCCGTTTGGCGTTTCGCAGATCAGTCGCAGCGACCGCGCAATCCGCGAACTGTTTGGAGTCGCGTATTACCCGGGCACAGTTGTCGAAGGTGAGCCGGCGACTGCAGATCGGCAGGCGTTCGTCTCCAGTGTGTTTGGAGATATTTTCGATGTGGTCGTTGCGTCCCAGCAAGTCTCAGATCTCAAGTCTCAGGTCTCAGAAAGCACTCGGGTGTCCAATGGATCCGTGTCTCCGCGTCCCAGTGTCTCCGCATCTTCTTCCGTCTCCCCGCTGAATCCGTACCGCGCCGTAGTAGTCGGCGGAGAAATTGAGTGGACACCTGCATGGATTCAACAGCTCACGGCTTATGTGAGACAGGGAGGACTTGTCGTTCTCAACACAGCGCAAATCAAGGGCCTGCCATCAGATCTCATCGGAGTGAACGTGCGAGGAACGGCTGATGAAACCGATAGCGCAACTTGTCTCTTTCCTGGCGAGCAGTCGCGGAATCTTGCGGGCCAGATATTTCGCTATCGGAAAGTTGAAACGAAGACCGCGCAGGTTCTGATGCAAGCGTCGAGTGGCGATCCGCTGGTTACAATCAACAAAGTTGGAGCAGGGAAGGTAATCGTTGTTGCCTTACCGGATCTATTGGGAACGGACGAGCGCATCACACCGTTTGCCGCTCATCTATTGGAGCATGTTTTTACCGATGCGACTCCTGTACGCGTCGAAGGCGACGTCGAATACCTAATCAACCGTTCGGGCGACAGTTGGATAGTCACGCTGATTAACAACAATGGTGTGCTGAAGCAGCAGCAGGGAATGGCCCAGGTTGACCGCACCGCTTCGGTAACAGCGAAAGTCTCGCTGCCTGGTCAATCGCTGACCTCGGCCGTTGACTGGATTAACGATAAGGCCGTCGAGGTAAACAAGTCTTCGGTTTCGATCACGCTGACCCCGGGGGCGATTGCGGTGATTGAGTTGAGGTGAGCGCTGACGTACGAGTTGCAAATAAACTCCTGATTCTTTAGTAAAGCTTCCCTAGCCGGGGATGAAGCGACACGGAGACGCTGAGATACTGGGAGATGAAGTGCCATGGAGACAAGAGAACATGGAGTGAGCCTGAGTTAAAGCGGCAGAGCCGCCAAAGCCTGGTTGCGAGCTAGTTTCGCCTTTTAACCTATCTCATCCCCGCGTCCCCGCGTCCCCTTCTTGCCGCGTCCAGGATTCCGTTAAAAATCTGTTGAACCAGGTTTTACTCTCTGCTAGAATGCCTGCCCCCGACGATTTCCTTAGTTTTAGCCGCTGAAAATCGGCTATTTAGGAATAACTTCCAGCCCAATATGCCTACTATGAAGCTGCCCCCACAGTTTTCCGGAGTGTTCAATGATCCGAAAGTTTTTCCCGACCTTGTTAGTCGCCTGCCTGCTATTACCGCTGCCGGCAGAATTATCGACGCTAATAAGTGTTACCCACGCTCAAGCGAATGAGGGTTTTGGTGACGGAATCCCAGCCGGCGCCGAGCTGAAAACTTCAGCCGAATTACAAGAGAAGGTCAATAGTGGTGAGGGCGGTGATCTGGTTCGTGTGATTATCCAATCCACTTCCCTTCAGACTCCCAACACCCAGGACGCTGGTATCCAGGCGCCAGTCGTTCTTGCCAACACAATTGAATCCAGCGTTCAAATGACGGGCGGATGGAACATTCAGCAGCTGCAGAACTTTCCTCTGAAGGTCGCAGTCATGCGAGCAGATGCAGCCGCAGCGCTGGCCGCTCGCACGGATGTGGCCCACGTGTCGCTCGACAAGGAAGTCAGAACCCTCGGTCACGTCTCGAAAACAACTGGAGCTGATGCGGTCCGCAGTGGCGAAGGGACGCCGGATGATCTTCTTGAGGGCAGCGGCATCGGTATCGCAGTTCTCGACTCCGGCATAGACACGGGGCACAGATCGTTTCTGGATCGAGACAACAATCTACGCGTCTTAGTGAGTCGTGATTTTACGGGTGAGAACCGCACGGACGATCCCTATGGACACGGAACTCATGTGGCATCGCTTGCAGCCGGCAACGGTCGTATCGCGAACGCGCAATATATCGGCATCGCGCCAAGCGCAAACATCCTTAACCTGCGAGTATTGAATTCCGAAGGGTTGGGTACAACGGCTGGCGTGTTGAGCGCGCTTGATTGGGTGGCAACAAATCGTGAGCTGCACAATATTCGCGTCGTCAACCTAAGTCTTGGCATGGCAGCAGTGGATTCATATCGAAACGACCCCGTGTGTTTGGCAGTGCGTGGATTGGTAGATGCAGGCGTTGTCGTAGTTGCTGCTGCCGGCAATAATGGCAGCGACGGTGAAGGCAACAAACTGTACGGACACATCCACTCGCCGGGCAACGAGCCTTCCGCGATCACTGTTGGTGCGACGAATACGTTCGGTACCAACTCACGAGCGGATGATGGAATCGCGACGTATAGTTCACGTGGTCCAACTCGTAGTTATTCAACAGATGCTTCTGGCAATCGTCAATACGACAATTTGATAAAGCCGGATCTCGTGGCGCCCGGAAACAAACTGATCGACGCCCAGGCCGTCGACAATTGGCTCGTCACTCAGAATCCACAATTGGACGCAGGCGTAAGTAACAACGATGCGCGGAAGATGATGTACTTAAGCGGCACGTCGATGGCTACGCCCGTGGCTGCCGGAGCTGCAGCTCTCTTAATCGAGGCTAATCCAACGCTGACACCAAACCTCGTCAAGATGTTGTTGACCTATACTGCGCAGCCGCTCGCGGGCTTCAACATGCTCGAACAGGGCGCCGGCCAGTTGAATATCAAGGGTGCTGTCGCGTTAGCGAAACTGGTGCGCACGGATCTAAATGAGAATACGCAGTTGGGAGATCCATTGCTGACCACCGAAGACGTTCCTGCAGCGCAGACGACCATTGCCGGCTATAGTTTCAGTTGGTCGCGCGGCACAATTCTCAATCACACTTATGCGACCGGCGCTGATTTGATTACAAAGTATCAGCGCATTTACGGCTCCGGCCGATTGCTTAGCGATGGCGTGATCACCGGCGATGGCGTGATTACTGGCGATACGACGATGATCGCGGACGGCGTTATAACTGGAGATCAAATAATGACGAGCGACGGCGTGATTACCGGAGATGGTTTGCCGTTTCTTGCCGTCAGCATTTTGTTTGGCGATGCGGAGCTGTTGGTCGATGGTGACGTCATCGGCGATGGAGTGATTACTGGCGATGGCGTGATCACCGGCGACGGAGTAATTACTGGAGATCTGTTTATTCAAGCCCAGTCAGCCAGGATCAATGGCGACAACACAGCGGGGATGCCTGCCGAGCCAGATGACGGCAGCGACAACTGAAGTACTGAGTGCCGAGCACTAGGTAATACTAACTTTCCTATTGAACCGAGCGTCAGCAGCAAGAGACTGGGACTCAGTACTCAGCACTCAGCACTCAGAACCCAAAAGTACTACTGACCACGGACCGCTGACCAATTCGACATGTAAATCAAAGTTCCAAACCGACAGCCACCCGTCTACAAAGACGACTGCGAGGAATGAAATGATGGAACAGCACCGTTTCGCCAAGCTCTACATGTGGTCCAACGTGGTTCTTGGTTCGGCGATCACACTCTTCGCCATTTATGAGCTCTCCTTTGATCCTCGCCTCGACCTGCGCTTTCTGCTGTTAGCTCTAATGGTCGCCACCAGTTCGCTGGTCGCCGTGCGCATACCGCGCGTTAGTGGACGGATAACGGTTGCCGACACCTTCATATTTCTGACCTTGCTGCTCTATGGTGGCGCAGCAGCGATTGTGATGTCAGCCCTTGAAGGCGTCTGTACTACGCTGCTGATCAGCAAACGACCGCGCACGATTCTCTTAAACTCTTCAATCTTAGCCACCTCAACTTTTCTTACGGCGACTGTTCTCACTTTGGTGTTCGGTTCGCCCCAGTCAATCGTCTCAGGCGGCTACTCCCAAAAATTTCTCGTAGCCATTTGTCTTATGGCGCTCGTGCAATACGTCGCCAACTCGGCTTTGATTGCGGTTGAGAAGTCTTACAAGATCAACGAGTCCATCTGGCAAACGTGGAAGAGGTATTACCTCTGGACCTCGATAACCTATTTCGCCGGAGCATCTGCCGCCGGGATAATCGCACACTTGATTGGTGTCTTCGGCTTTTATGCGGTAATCGCGACAGTTCCGATCATCCTGATCATCTTCTTCACCTACCGAACTTACCTGAAGAATATGGAAGCTTCCGAGGCGCAGGCCGAAGTAGCGCAGCGTCACGTTGCCGAACTGTCGAGGTACGTTAGTGAACTCAAGCGGATGGAAGACGGGCGGAGTGAACTACTGCAAGACGAGCAACGTGCTCGGGCTGAGGCCGAAGCCGCAAACCGAATCAAGGATGAATTTCTCGCGACGTTGTCGCACGAGCTGCGAACCCCTTTAACTTCGCTGTTGGGATGGGCCTGTATGCTGCGCGACTCCGAACCTGATCCCGAATTGCTGGAAAAAGGATTGGAGGCCATAGAGCGTAACGCAAAGGTCCAAACGCAACTGATAGACGATCTGCTCGACGTGTCGCGAATAATTTCCGGCAAGCTACATCTGGATGTTCGGCCCATCGCTTTGTCATCGGTGATTGAAACGGCGATCAGCGTTGTGCGCCCGGCGGCGGATGCTAAATCTATTCGACTGATCTACACACACGAACCAGCTATCGCGGCTGTCTCTGGTGATTCAGCACGATTGCAGCAGGTGGTTTGGAATCTGCTTTCCAATGCAGTGAAGTTCACTCCTGAAGGCGGGCGCATCGAAGTTTGTCTCGAGCAAGAAGGATCGCACACGAATCTCACGGTGAGTGATACGGGCCAGGGAATCAATCCCTCATTCTTGCCGCGCGTGTTTGATCGTTTTCGCCAGGAAGATAGCTCGACCACTCGCGACTACGGTGGTTTGGGTTTGGGCTTGGCGATCGTTCGCCATCTGGTTGAGCTGCATGGCGGCACTGTCTCCGCTGAGAGCGCGGGTCTCGGCTTGGGCGCCAAGTTTCGCGTGAAGCTGCCAGCGATCTCGGAGCGAATCGATGCGTCTGTGTTTACGCAGAGTGGTGAGCGACGACTTGAGGGCAGAGCATCGCTTGATGGACTACGCGTCCTGATCGTGGATGATGAGCCCGACGCGCGCATGATCATCAGTACTCTGATTGAGCGAACGGGCGCTGAAGTTTGCGCTTGCGAATCAGCCAGCGAAGGTTTGGAGATGCTGGAGAAGTGGCGGCCGGATGTGTTGATGAGCGATATCGCGATGCCGGGAGAAGATGGCTACAGTTTGATCAATAAAGTGCGTTCACTGCCCGCCGATCGTGGCGGTCACACACCGGCCGCAGCTTTCACCGCTTATGCGCGTGAAGAGGATCGCAAACGCGCGCTCGAGGCCGGCTACCAAATGCACATCGCCAAACCAGTCAGTTCATCACAACTCGTCGCGATGCTCGCGCTGCTCGCCGGACGAACGGCATAGCCAGTACCGTCACGCGGTAGCGTCGGGTCAGCCATGTCCAAAGTCCAAGATCCAAAGTCCAAAGCACGGCTCGATCCGGGTGTCATGAGGTCAGTACCACCCCGCGGTAGCGGGTGGGCCGTGCGCCGCCGCGTTCTTCGGAGTTTCAAGCTCAATTCAAGCCATTACCCCACCCGCTACCGCGAGGTGGTACTAACCTCATGACTAATTCTCACGGCCTGCTGACAATCTGCGTAATCTGTGGGTACCATCTGTCATGACCAAGCCAGAGCTCAAAGTCTTCATCACCACCCGCGACGATTCAAAGTGTGGCGAGTGTGCCGACGAGCTTCTCAGGGGAAGCTGGATCACTTTGGAAGAAGAGAAGGGAGCGTTGTGCTTAGCCTGCGCGGACCTGGACCACTTGGTCTTTCTTCCCACGGGTGATGCTGCTCTGACGCGACGTTCACGAAAACACTCAACACTCGCCGCCGTCGTCCTCAAATTTAGTCGCGCGCGAAAGCGTTATGAGCGTCAGGGTTTACTCGTCGAAGAGAACGCGTTGCAGCAAGCTGAACAAGAATGTCTCGCAGATGTCGACCTGAGGGCCCGACGAAAAGGACGTGAAGCCGAGCGACGCGCCGAACTGGACCACGGATTCATCCACGACTTTGCGCACCGCATCAGAGGCCTTTTCCCCAATTGCCCAACTGGAAGAGAAGAAGAGATCGCCGAACATGCCTGTCGCAAATACAGTGGCCGTGTCGGTCGCTCAGCCGCCGCCAAGATTCTCGACGAAGCCGCCATCCGCCTCGCCGTTGTCGCACACATCCGTCATCGCGAAACCAACTACGACAACCTTCTGGCCCAGGGCCTCAACCGCACTGACGCCCGCGACCTCATTCGCAACTCGGTAAACCAAATCGTCGATGGATGGCAATGAGTCATTCTTGCTGCTCGTGCTTTTGCTGACCCGGAAGGATCCGCTGTGTCATGAGGTCAGTACCGACACGCGGTAGCGTCGGGTTCTGGATGCGTTTCCACTGGCCCATCCACCGCAGTGACCCTGAGACCACAGCCGCAAGGACCAACTGGATAGAACCGGCGAGATGTAAACGGCAAGCCTTCGTTCTCAAATCCAGCCGCGCGCAAACGCATTACGGCTGGGTTGATGTGAGGAGGACGAGCATGAGCGGCAGGCTTTTAGTGCCACGCGTCTCCCCATCCCCGCGTCCCCCCAATTAATCGATTCCTTGACGCCCCTCCGGGTGTGGGATACCGTTCGCTTGCCCAGAAGCAATTCCTATCGCGTAGATTCCTTGCGCGCAGATCCCAATTTCCAGTCCCCAGAGGAGATGAAAATGAACAAGTCACTTTTAGGTAAGAGTGTTTTCTTTATCGCCGCACTGCTTTTGACCGCGGCAGTATCAATTGCACAGCCGGCTCCGCAACCGCAGCAGCCAGCGCCGGCCCTCGAGCTCTATCACATCCACTTCTCGAAGGCTGCCCCGGGAAAACTTACGCAACTGATTGATGCTTACAAGAGCGCACCTGGACCTGAAGCAAACGAGCCGCAGGTGACGCCGATCATCATGCGGCACCGTGAGGGAGGCGAATGGGACTTGATCGTGATCACGCCGCTCGGCAAACAGACCACGCTGACGGCTAGCGATCCGCCACAGGCCGTCCAGGACTACTTCACACGTTTGGGACCGCTCTCGGACTGGCACGCGGATTCATTCGTCAGTGGTCCAGCCTGGGCCGTGGTACAGAAGGCGCTTGTCCCAGCGAAGGACGCGCAGCCTGTTTATGTGGTGAGTGACTACCGGTCTCTCGCCGGACATCGGGCGCAACTCCGGCAGATCCTGGATCGCAACGCGCAGGACACGCCCGGCCGCAACGTGCTCTTCGTTCACGTCGAGGGCGCTCCCTGGAACTTCCTTTCGGTCACGAGCTTCGACTCATGGAATGCTATGGGCGCAGCGCCGCCGCAACCAGC
>JANNON010000333.1:0-3165 GCA_031399105.1 Blastocatellia bacterium
CACCAATGCTGAATTGTGTGGTTATTTGCACTTAGTTATCCCTCCGTCACAAAGACAAAATCCGAAAGGCTCGTATTAAAAATGTTCTCCGCATTATGGTTGAAACACTCGACGGCAGCGGCGTCCTCGATCCAATTCGGATGAAGCTTAAAGTAATCCGTCGACGTCAGAGCAAAATAAGCATGAGCTGCGGGGTTGTCAGCCCAGATGAAGTTGTCCCAGTCACCGTCGCCCGGGTCCGGCGTCATCATCTTTCTTCCCAGAACGATCGCGATAATATCCGGCGGCGGTTCATTGACTGCGATATCAGAATTTAGGGCGGCCCCGCGGCTGTGAGCAGTCCGCGAATAGTAGCCTGGAGCAACCCACAGCGGATCATCCGGGCCATTCAGTACACCTACAAGTCCCATCACCTCTGCATAGCTAGTTGCCGACAGCGGCAAGGCATAATCGGCAGACCGAACGCTCTGCAGGCCTTCTATTTCGCCTTCGCACCATGCGATCCTGACCTGAATGAACGGCCCCACATCGGTTGCCCCGATGATCACGCCCATGATCTGAACGCGGCCCCAACATTCCGGCACGAACTTATTGGCATCAAGATCAGAATAGTTGGACCACTGGAGAGTCTTGGTAACCGTTTTCTTAAAACCTAAGAATCCAAGAAAGCCGCCGCGGCGTTCCCGGCGGGGAAAGCTAACCGTTCCGTACTGAGGAAGGAACCGGAAGCCTTCAAACTCAGGGTCGCTGGGCACCCTTCCCTCTATATCCTCAGTTGTAAACTTACGGCGTGGAAACGTGACGTTCAACGAATGCAGTATAAAATTCGCCGTAACCGTTACAGATGTCTTCTTGCCCGATCGCGGCTTGTCGCATTTTCCGGTAAAGAGAATTTGGGTGTCAGTCAGATCAATGCTCTGGTTTCGAGAGAGCAGCCTGATCACCATTATCAAACCTTCAAAGCCATTCTGATTGAATTCGAAATCCGAGATCTCACGCGTGAGATTCGAGAATTCGACCGTCATAGCCTTCTTTTCTTTCTTAATGGTTGAGCTGGGGTTGCCGAACTTTTTTACTAAACGCTTATAAGTCTGACCTTGGAAAACTATCGGCTCTTCATCGCCGACGGCAGCAAAACACGCGAGAGCGTCACCCGGATCAAAACCGTCGGCCGTCGGCGTCGCATCGGCCGCATACATCTCGCAAACGATCGATATATCCGTAGCGTATAGCAGTATATTTTCAAGTGATTCATTCTCTATCATTACCGCCCGACCTGGATTATGCTTCCCTTGTATTTCACCCCATTCAGGCTGTAGTTTGCTCCGGCGGCCGCCTGTACCACAGCATCGGGCGAATTGATCACCGTCAGCCGGGTCAAAGCATCAACCACGATCGGCTTCACGCCATTATGAGTTTGAAGATTGTCGATGACCACGTCGCCGCAATTCTCCAATTTGATCGCTGCCGTGATGTTAGGGTTATAGCCGATCCAATAGTTCTTAATATCGGCTTTTGTGACCCCTTTGAGATGGATCCCGATCCCGAAATTCCCCGCCGTGTTCGAGGAGCAATCTACAATTTCGACACGCGGGTAATCCTCGATGTAGCAGAAATTTGTCCCTTCGTCGGTGCGGACATTATGCAATCGTACGCGCCCGAGATCGGAACTGACCGGATCGGAGCTGAAGACGGCCTTGATCCACTGCAGAGGGTAGCCCTGTTTGTTATAATAACCGCCCCGGTAGTTCTGGTAATCGAAGAACTGCACATTGTCGAGATCCAGATCTTTCGAGTTGAGGGCGTTCACAACGGCCGTGCCGGCCCCGCAGCCGCTGAACGATGAGTTGCGGATGATCAGCCTGCCTATGCCGCCATCAACCACCGCCTGCGTTGCGTGGATGCCGGCGAACGTACACTCTTTGATGACCGTCAGCTCGGTACCCCCAAGGATCGCGTTCGTGCTGGTGCTGACGTATCCGGCGTCACCGGTACCAGACACAATGTTCCCGATCAGGTTGAGTTTTTCGAAAGTTGCCTTGAGAGCTCCCGCCCCGCCGACGTTCAATCGTCCTGCTCCATTCGCGAAAACGATCTTTGTTTCGCCGTTACCAAAAAGATGCCAGGGGCAATAGGTAACGTGCCCGGACACACCGAAATTACACTCTGATTCAATCTGAATATCCTGATCGAAGTGTATGCCGCCGCCTTTGATTTTGTTAGGCTCAACGGCCGCCAAAATGGCCGCTTTCCAGTCCGTTCCCACGACAGCTCCGGCATGAGATGAAATATTTTGTGTAGCCATATAATTTAGATTCCCAACGCTTCGACCTCGCAGACAACCACCGTCCCCGATACTCCCGGCGTTACGAAATTCCACCTAATTTTCGTAGTGTTGATACTTAGGCCGGTGAACTGCCGCCAAATCTTGTCGTTGCCACTGACAGTGGTTCCCGGAACCGCCTCCCAGGAATCGCCGTCCCAATATTGAATATTGAACGCTGTAGCGATGAACGAAGCCCCCGTGTCCGAAAGCGTAGGATTAGTGGTATCAACCGAACTATCGCGCATGAAAATCACACTGATCTCACTGATGTTTTTTGTGGAAACGAATGTAGCCTCCAGCCATTCAGGTGAGGACCACCCCAAAGGTAGCCACGTCCCGCCTGCATCGTGAAGAGCGTTCGGATGCCGGATGCCGTTGATCGCCGCCGCGGCCGGGTAATTAGCACCATTCGAGGAAGAATTTGCGATGGTCCCACCGTTCGAAGCCAGTGCCAAGTTCTTAGGCACCGGCGCCACGGTAGTAACGCCCCAACCATCGCCTCGCGAACATCGTCTATCTTCAGGGACGTACATTCGTTGATCGACCTCCTGGAGACCTCTCATGCTCACACGGTCCTCGATCCTGCTCCTCGGCGTCATCCTGGTCGGTACTCTGGCAGCCTGGGCTCCGGCACGGCAGGCGGCCGCAGAGAACCCCGTCGCGGTCTCCCTGGTCCGGCTCATCGCCGCCCCGGACGCCTACGACGGCAAGCTCGTGCGGGTCTGGGGCTACGTCCGCATCGAACACGAAGGGTCGGCCGTCTACCTCCACAAGGACGACTGCGACCACATGCTCACCAAGAACGGCCTCTGGCTCGCTGTCAGCGACGTGGCGTCGGA
>JANNON010000340.1:0-2862 GCA_031399105.1 Blastocatellia bacterium
ACCGCAATGGCGGCAACCAGGTGGATTGCGCGCGCTAGCGGAGATCACAGATGCGGAGAAAGTGCGCATCGGCGATCCAGTGGAGCCGGTGAATGTCTCCCATTACGACGCCGTCAGACCACAGGTTGGCGTCGCCCATGACCACGCCATCTCCCATGACGACACCGTCGCCCATCACGACGCCCAGGCCATAAGCAGACTGATATTTCATTATCAGGTTGGTCCCGGTGGCGTAGTTTCGATTAAGTATCAGACCGCGGGACCACGTGAATTTATAGCCTGCGATTGTGGTTTCCGGAGTCGGCGGCGTACTGCTCGTGAGAAATGGATGGCCGGTTGGGGTATTCGAAGAGAGGTTGGTTCTGACTTGACTTGCTACGCGGATGGCGCCTTCAACATTGAGCTGACCTGCGCCCTGCTCGAACGTATTGTACCCGGCCAGGGGTTGCGCCGTATACATCAAAATTGCCTTTACCATGTTCGGGGTCAACTTTGAGTTCGCCTGGAGCATGAGAGCGGCCGAGCCGGCAACTATCGGAGTGGCCATTGAAGTGCCGCTCAAATACATCAGCTTCCGGTTGTCCGTGTCGGTAATGCCGGCGTCCAGTTCCGGGTTTTCTTTAACCAGGAGATTTGGATTATTGCCGTCATCAGCCTGAGCAAAAATCAACTTGTTGCCTGGCGCGACGAGGTCAGGCTTGATGAGATTATCGTAGTGTTTGATGCCGTTGTCGTCGGTCCAGAAACTACGCGTTGGCCCGCGCGAACTATAGGTTGCGATGCCATCATCGTCCCGTGCATCGGTGCCAAACGTGTTCGAGGCGCCGACAGTAATCACCGACGGTTCATTCCCGGGAGAGTGAACCTGGCCGTAGACCTTCTGACCCGCCGCGTTCGTACCGTTGTTTCCCGCTGCAGCTACGACGACGATTCCCGCGTCCACCAATTTGCGTGCGGCGCGGCAAAGCGCATCGTTCTTATAGGAGTCGATTGCCGGAGCGCCAAGGCTCAGGTTGACCACTCGAATTCCGTACTTGTCTTTGTTTGAGGGATTGGCCCAACTCAACGGTTTGTAAGGATCGGCAGGTTCCAGGATCCAGGCCAGGGCGGCAAGCAGTTCCGACGTTCTACCGATGCCCTCTTTGTCTAGTACTCGCAGGTTAATTATGTTCGCGTTTGGAGCGATCCCGGAATACGAAGTTCCGCTTGCGGAGCTGACTCCTGCCGCGCTGGAGGCCACGTGGGTGCCGTGACCAAAGAAATCCTTGTCAGACTTGTTCTCCTTCGTAAAGTCTTTCCTATACTTCACGCGCAAACCGAATGCTTTGTGGGAGATGTCGATGCCAGAATCGATTACTGCGATGCCGATTCCAGAACCATCGAGATTGGTCGCGCCGAGTAGTCCACCAACTAAAGTCAGCAGGCCAGAGCTACGGACCATGTCCACTCCAGTCGTAGTTGTGACGTGACCGAGCGTTTGGATTTGACGATCCGGCGAGAGGTGGTTCACAAGACCACTCGCGGCCAAGTCGTCGATTGCATTCACTGGGACACTGAGCTTCAGGGCTCCCAAAGTTGGCATCCGCGAATCGATGGCCACCTTGTGTTTCCGGAGAAACGAGTCGAGCTCTTCAGTGCTCGCGGTGGTGGTTTGCAGGATGACGTCAACACGTTCACGTGCGCCCGCACCGGCAACTAACTCGCGCAGGTCGGTTGAGATTTTCTCACCTGTGAAGGTCGCTGAGTTTTCGCTTTGATTCCGGCTTGTGCTTGCTTCCTCGCTGTCTTGCTCGCTCAACTCGATCGCGCGGAACAACTGGGCCACCGGATTACTCGCTATGAAATCGTTATAGTTTGCTACTGACGAAGTTCCAACTATCTTCAACTTGCCACTCTTAAGCGCTGCGGCAATCAGCTGTGAAGCAGCGGGGTTCGCGTACCTTCCTACATACTGATGCAAGTGCTCGACAAACAGGATCACTTCGCCGTTCGCAACACTCTCATCAATCACCGTGCGCAAACGAGCGACGAACTCGTGCGGTTCCGCAGCGTTTGCGGAAAGCGCATCGAGATTTAGCAAGAAGAGTGTTTTGCCTTTTAATGAGTCGGGCACGGTGCCGCTGGCAAGCTGGTAGGCCAGTTCATTGGCGGCCTTCTTACTGTCAAAACCGCTCTCCGCGATCACCACCGGACTCCTCGAATCGCTCGATAGAATATCGATGATGCGTTGCGGCTGGTTTGATGGATTCGAAGTTTCGTCCAAGTTTCCCTGGCCGGCTAACTTTGAAAGGTTTGTGGTGTACGTTGCGGGCAAGAGAGATTTCGGGCCGGTTTGAGTGGCGCGCGGTTGGGGCCGGCGAGCCTTGCTCGTGCTTCCAACTACGCCACCAACGAACAGCGACAAAACTACAATCATCGCTGCGGTGAGTTTCATGGGGGAAAATTGTTTTCGCGGACTCATTTTCTGTGTATCCCTGATTCAAATTTAAGAGGCGGCTTTGCGAGCGAGAACCAGGGCTTTTTGGGGGCCGATTGACTCTCATCTTCGCTTCGGGAACTCCCACTGCCATGTCCTCGAAAGGCTTTAGGCTGGTAAGTGCTTGCCGTCCGAAGTTTTCACTCGCGGGCGGCTCTTATCGGTGTCGATGATTCGTGAAAAGAACATACTCGGCGGTCGTCGAGCGCAATCCTCTTAGCGAGGGCCGTGCCAACTTTTCTGGAAGTGGGTTATTGGGCGAGAACCTTAGGAAAATGTCGCTTCTTAGGTAGGTATGGCAATTGGATAGAGGCACGGTCGGTCGTACGTTGACCGGGATCAATCAGAATGAGTAATGGCCC
Organism: Blastocatellia bacterium; assembly: GCA_031399105.1. Classification (GTDB taxonomy): domain Bacteria; phylum Acidobacteriota; class Blastocatellia; order Pyrinomonadales; family Pyrinomonadaceae; genus PSRF01. The sequence continues at coordinate 2,839 of JANNON010000340.1, forward strand.
ACGTCGTTTTGAATGGTAAATGGT
>JANNON010000368.1:0-3482 GCA_031399105.1 Blastocatellia bacterium
CCTAAGCCTGGCTCACGACTTTCATACCAAACGGCGGTCTCAGTAATGTCGGTTTCTGCCTCGGGCCGAATTATCAGTCGTTGGCTCATTGCTGAGGGTGGCAATCGAGGCGCTCGCGAATCCGCATTTCCACTTCTTCCCAGGAACTGCCCTCATCTGGATCATTCTCGTACGCAGCAATGCGGGCGTCCAACAGGGCTTTCTCGGAGTCGGTTAATGGATCATCGGCGTCGAGCCACACATCACCCTCGAGTTCAGCAAGCTTCAAGCGGATCTCACGGCGTTCCTCGGGATTGAGCTTGAGTATTTCGTCAAGAATTTCAGTCTTGCTCATAAGTGAATAATACTCAGTACGGCAGTACTTACAAGCCCCGACCAAGTGAGCCCTTGCGCGACGAGATGCAAGGGATGCGGCAATGAAGATATCTCAAGTTGTAATGGGCAGGACTAACAGTCAAAGGCGCAAGGAGAAGCGGGCACCGGGGCCGCCTTCCTGACTGAGAGACGACGTAAACTGCGGATCTGCTCAAGCGAACCTAAGCCACCTTCTCAAGGCTGTCTTCAACTCACAATTTGTTTGCATATTTTCATCGGTGTGATTGAATGACGCGGTCCGTTACGCGCTTCAGGTACTGGGCCATGTTTTTGGGTAAGAGAACTCCCATGCTTCACAGTCTAAAGATCGTCAGCACAATAAGCAGCAAGACAATATTGCTGGTACTGCTAACTGCGTGCTGTTATCCGCTTGCGGCGCAGGTGGGCGAGCCATCGCGGCAGCCCATGTTGCGGGTTGAGACGGGCGGCCACACTGCTCCGATCAAACGGATCAGCGTCGATGCCGCGAACCGGTATTTCGTTACCGCTTCCGATGACAAGACTGCCCGGGTCTGGGAGCTGCCGACTGGAAGACTTCTCCGAGTGCTGCGCCCACCGATTGGTGAAAGCCATGACGGTAAGGTTTTTGCGGTAGCGATTTCCCCTGACGGTGAGACTGTCGCTGTCGGTGGCTGGACCATGAACGGTTACAATCCGGTCTATTTATTTGATCGCAGCTCAGGAAGACTAGTCCGGGTCACAGAAGGGTTGCCGGCCATTCTTTCGCATCTTGCGTACTCCCGTGATGGCAAGTATCTCGCGGCAGCCGTGGGTGGCAGCGCCGGCATACGCGTCTTTGAGACTGCGTCCTATCGGGTAACCGGATCTGACTTAAATTACAGCGGCGACACTTACGGCGCCGACTTCGACGCTAGTGGCAGACTGGTTACTTGCGCACTTGATGGCTTTGTTCGTCTTTATCAAATCGAGAGTAACGGTGCGCTTCGACTGCTGGGGAAAGTGGCTTCGACAAAGGGCCGAATGCTGCACACAGTCAGGTTCTCGCCTGATGGATCGAAGATCGCTCTTGGAGTTTACGACGCTCCTGCGGCCACCGTGCTTTCGGCTCAAACCTTAAAGCCGCAGTACTCCATAGATCTTCCTGCGCAGTATTCGTACGCTCTTGAGTGGTCGCCCGATGGAACCAGGCTCAGCGTCGGGATTTTCAACGGAGGCTCTTCTTTCATTCGCACTTTTGAGCGAGCCGGTCAGGGCAAGTTTAGAGACTTTCCAGCAACATCGGATTCGATCATCGACGTTCAGGGCCTAAATGACGGTGGGCTTCTTTTCTGTTCGGGAGATGCTGCGATTGGCATGGTCGATTCCGGCGGCAGAACAACTATTCTTAGCCAGCCTACGATCGCGATCTTCAAAGGCAACATTGGCGAGTTCCTGCTTTCAAATGACAGCAGCACGGTGCAATTCGTGATCAATGCAGCGACAAAAGCTCGCGTAAGTTTCTCCCTCAACGATCGACGTCTCGACACCAATCCTTTTGGCGTCTCACTCCGGGCTGCATTGACGTTGCCGGCGGGCCTCGTTCTCTCTGATTTCAATACGTTTTCACCCAAGCTCAACGGCGTGCCACTGCAACTGGAGTCGAATGAGTTCGCTTTTAGTTATGCGGCCTTCTCAAACGGGCAGGGATTCGTACTGGGTACGGGCTTTGCACTTCGCTTCTTTGATAATCGCGGGAGTCCGAGGGGAGGCACACCGACGCCAAGCGTCGTGTGGGCCGTTAACGCTTCACCCGACGGAAGATTCGCGGTGGCTGCAATGGGCGACGGCACGATCCGTTGGTATAGCCTGACCGATGGCAAAGAGCGTCTGGCGCTTTTCCCGCATCCGGACCGGCGGCGTTGGGTGCTGTGGACGCCGTCGGGATACTACGATGCGTCGGCGGGAGCGGAAGAGCTGCTCGGTTGGCACATCAACAACGGACGAAACATGGCTGCTGATTTTTTTCCGGTCAGTCAGTTTCGCGATGTTTACTATCGTCCGGACGTAATCTCCCTGCTCCTGCAAACGGGCGATGAACAGCTCGCACTCAAAGAAGCAAACGAAAGGGCCGGTCGCAAAGAGAAGCAAACGACGATCGCAAGCATGCTGCCGCCGATCGTCGAGATCGTTTCTCCAGCAGATGGCGCTTCTGTTTCTTCAACTGAAGTGAGAGTGCGTTACCGAGTTCGCACGCCATCGCAGGAAGCCGTGACGCGCGTCAAAACGCTGGTGGAAGGCAGACCAACAGGCGAGCGACAACTGGTACAGGAAACGGTGACGGCTTCGGGTGAACGTGAACTGACAGTTTCAGTGCCCGAGCGGGACACGGAAATTTCCATCATCGCCGAAAACCGATTTTCCGCGAGTGTGCCGGCGACCTTACGGCTTCGTTGGGCCGGGAAAGCCGCGAGCAACGAGACGTTTGTCATTCAACCAAAACTGTATGTGCTCGCGGTCGGAGTTAGTAAGTATGCCAATGCGAACTACAACCTCCAGTTTGCGGCGAAGGACGCGCGCGATTTCGCCGCCGCCATGGCTGCACAAAAAGGACTGCTCTATCGTGATGTCGTGTTGAAGGTACTGGCCGATGAATTAGCTACGAAGGATGAGGTTCTTGATGGCCTTGACTGGATCAGGAAGGAGACGACGAGCAAGGACGTCGCGATGGTTTTCTTTGCCGGTCACGGCATCAACGATCAGAATGGTTCGTACTACTTCCTGCCTCACAACACAGACGTACAACGCTTGCTGCGCACTGGTGTTCCTTTTACCGACATTAGAACTACGGTTCAATCGCTAGCGGGCAAGACGCTGTTCTTTATAGACACTTGTCATTCCGGCAACGTGCTGGGGGACACGCGACGGCGGGATCTGGCGAGTGACTTGAACGGGATCGTGAATGAGTTGGCGAGCGCAGAGAATGGTGCGGTGGTCTTTGCGGCTTCCACGGGAAACCAATACTCGCTGGAGAACAAGGCCTGGAACAACGGCGCGTTCACCAAGGCATTGGTCGAAGGACTGATGGGCAAGGCGGACTATTCGGGCAAGGGAAAGATCACGATTAACATGCTGGATCTGTATTTGTCCGAACGCGTGAAGGAATTGAC
>JANNON010000372.1:0-4583 GCA_031399105.1 Blastocatellia bacterium
ACGAATGTTCGCCCTGCAATCCCGTTGAGGGCCTCGCCGCAGAACGCCGCTCACTATTTTCGTCCAGACTCGTCATGAATCTACTTGTATCACCCGTATCTGTTCGCTCAACCGACAACCTCAGTCCGACAGGCTCCTAGCTTCAACAGATAATAGATTCGTTTTCGCCAAGACCGGCGAAGAAAGAAATCCACTACGGCATTTTTGAGCACCAAGGACACCCGAAACCGGCTCGCAGATGGAGACTTCGCTGGTGGCCGCGTCCGCGTATGCACTTTCCCTTCGGTAGGTGACTGCGAGGCTTGTGTCTAGCGATGGGATTGAAGCGATGAACGACACGCCCGCGTACCAGCTATGCTTCCCATCGTCCGCTTCTGTCAAGTCGGTGTTGAGCCAGGTGAAATCGTCTTGGGAGAGACCTGCGTTGACTGATCCGAGTAACGCGACAGGCGCCTTTTCTTCTCGCACAAACTGTTCCGCCGCAGTCCTTCTCAAGGCCAAGTTCCTTGTGGAGACAGACCTTCGCGCGTCATCAGCAATTGCTGCGCGCCTCCCGCTAGTTGCGGCTGGATCGGCCGAACTCTCGCTTAGGCGAACTCTCTTGGGCCAGTTGATTGGAAAAGAAACCGACAGATCGCCTTTGATTCCACGCGCTAGCCCGTCTAGCGTAGCAAGATCGGTAGAACCACTATCGTCGAGCGGACTTGAAAATTTCAGGGTCGTCTTTGTACCTGCAGGCGAAGAAACGGTGTAGCTCAATACTGCTCGGTTCTGATCCTCCCCAGCTGTCACTTCTACCTTCGCACCTTGAGTTGCGAAAGGACGATCCGAAGGCGCTTGGGGCAGTACTCTTGCAATCATCTCGTATTCGAGCTGGGAATCCGTTTGAGCTTCAGCACCCAGACAATTCGAAGTGATCAACAGCAGCGTAAAGCAGCGTAAACTGGCCGAGACTGATCTCATCACTTAACTCCCTGCATGTTCCTGCTTTGTTGACAGCCCAAGCGTCGACTCTGGAGGGCGATACGTCTCGTTACATTCCAATGGTCCGGATGATCCAACTATTGAAGTTGGCGACATCTGTGTATACGCTTGGCTTGTTGGGGCGCGCGCAGCCCTCACCCCAAGAAACGATGCCTACCTGAATTGCCGTGGCGGACTGCAGCGTTGTGACCAGTGGCCCACCACTGTCTCCTTGGCATGAATCTAGACCAGACACTCCCGCGCACAGCATTCCAGCGGTCACTTGGTTGTCGTAGTAGTTCGGCCCGTTGCATTGGGCTTTATCGATCAACGGAACGCTGACTTGGCGCAAGCGAGTAGAGATTGCCCCACCTTCGCTTGTTTTACCCCATCCCGTCACGGTCAACAGAGAGCCGGCCGCTGCGGTCGAAGTCGCGAGATTCACTAGCTCTCGCTTGCCGGACTCAATTGCAATAGGGTTCGAAAGCTTGACGAGAGCAATATCGTTCGCCATCGTGTCTCTGTTCCATTGTGGATGAACCTCTATTGCGGCCACGTTCATTAAACTTCCTCCGGAGGTGAGGTCTCGCGATCCAGAGTAGACACGAATTTGATTCTCAGCCGTTTTCTCCACACAATGTGCTGCCGTCAGAATCCAATCTGCGCGAACGATTGAACCTCCGCAAAAAAAGCCAGCCGCTATTGGATATCCATTGGCAATCAAGGCGACTTGCCACCTGGCTTGTTCCGGCAGCGCCTCGGTTCCGCCGACAATTCGGGGAGCGCCAAGCTGAATCGAAAGTTTGTTCTGCAGAACCGTTAAGCGCAGTGGCAACGAACCCTCTAGCGGGCCCGCCAGCTTGGGAAGCGCGGACTCCGCCTGTTGCAGATTTTCTAACGTCAAAGGTTGCGCTGTACGAAGGACCGCAGCAATTCCGCGCAGATTGCTTGCTGCATCCGGCGTAGCAGCGTTAGCGCCGACAACAGATAGGGCACAAACAGCAGTAATCTGAGCGAAGCGGGCTAACGTGTTCATATTCATACTCCCTCATGTTTCATCGCGTCCTTGCTCATCCCATTAGGAACGATAGTCCGACAAGAAAATGGAACTTGTCAAGCGCTTCATTCCAGTCTGAGTTGCCACAATTCTCGGTGGAGATGTTAGAGAGGAAATCGCATCGGAGCTTGAAGGGTGAACGGCGCCCCAAGGGAAAAGGGGCAGATCTATCTTTGAATCAGAAAAGTTCATCCTGTAAGGCGACTCGCACATTCGCGAGCGGATCCTGCATCATGATCGTGACAGGCGCGGTTCCTCTGGCTAGTCCAGATGATGGATCTGTCGCATTTTCCCCGCTAGAAACTGGCTGATTGCTGCGTAGCTCTGTGCGATTGCATGGCACTAGTGCCCCGAGAGTATCGCCGCGAGAGCGAGCTTGCGGACCGCGCACTGCATATTGCTTTCCCGATCCACTCTTGATGTGTTCCATATCGGATGGTCCTCCTACCGTTAAGCACGAGCAGCAAGTCTGCATGCTTACAGGACAGTGAAAAGACTGGCGTACAGGCGTCACTCGCTTGTCAGCGGAGTGGGTTACGAGGCATCGTCCCCTAACCGGCACGCAGGGGTTCCTAAGCGTGTGTGGACAGAGGTGTTCTGCGACGATGGTCTGATTCAACGAAAAAATTGAGCTGTCCCCTTTCTCGATTCGCGCTGCAAATGGTCGCTCCGTAGGATGCCGCTGGCGGCCATTGCAAATTGAAAATGTGAACTCCCGACGCTATGCTCGACGCGTTCGAGGCATTACATAACAGGTTTAGGGAACCTCTGAAATACTGCCATCTGAAACTGTCGACGCATTTTCAACCATGGTCTTTCAATCAGTTGCATCGCTGTTCGCCTGGCGCATGTGGGTAAATCAGAGCTTCCTTAGCTCTAAGCTCGCGAGTTAGGCAGGGAGGCTTCATGACTGTGCAATTCGACTATCAGTTGGATCTTGATAGCCCAACACTTGTCGAAGTTATGGCGAAATTCAACCCTCCCGCTCCGGAGGTTCAGATCGATGAGTTCATCACCGATCCTCTAGACGGCCTCGAAGACGCGCGGAGGGGAAATGCAGTTGATCTGAACGTGCGTTTCAAAATCGGCGATAGCGATCCTGCAGAAACGTACGCGGTAGTATTCACTGAGATATGCACTCTCTCTGTTTCCCCATCGAAGGTCAGAGGCGTGCAAACCACAGCAGACGTCAGCACGTCAGTGCGCCAGAGGGTAAGCTTCGAAGTCGTCATGGCGTTGTTCGCTACCGGCGCTAGCGCTCAACAACAACAGGTCATCCGAACAGCTTTCGCGGGTCTGACCGCTGCGGGCGCGGACATCGAGAACTTTGACGTTGACCTTGTCGTTGAGCAGTTGGCAGCGCAGGGAATCAATGAAGAGCTTTACCATCTCGGCGCATTTGCGCGGGTGAGCCGCGTCGGCGAGCCGGAAAGAACAAACCCGACCACATGCGAGCAAATCGAGTCCGCGTACCCGCCACGGACAGGCGACGAAAGAGTTGAGTATCCGAATCCAAACACTCGTCCGCCTTCACATGTGAGAGCTTGGTGCTCTCTGTGCTATTTCTCGCCCGAACCACCGAAGCCGACATCTGGCAGCAACATAAAGGAATATGACGACATAGGTAGCGGCCTGGATATTCCTCGTGCCGTTGCGGAAGACATTGAAACTGTCGCGCGCGAATTGCCGATTCGGATTGACTGCGATATCAATTTCACAGTCGTCCAACGACGACTGTTTACTTTGTTTCAATATCCAGAGGCCAGACTGGAGCCCGCGACGAAGGTCATTTCTTTCCGAATATTTCGGAAAAGGATCAGGATAAAGATCCGATATTTGCAGCTACAGATTCGCTTGACCAAGATCGCGTTAATGGGATTCAGCCGGATCACTGCACAGAACGTCCCCCAAGAAATCGTCGATCAAACAATTCAATGTTTGATCGAGGCGTTCGTTGTAAGTGCCATTTCGGCATTCGCGTTGTCAAACCCTGCTGCTGCAGCGCCGGTATTCCAGCAATGGTTCATTGCATGTATGAAGCGATGGGCAGAGGAACTGATCGAATGCATCGCAGTTGGCTTGTTCTTCGCCAAGGAGAATGGACAGTGGAACGCAGTGTGACCAAGGGGACCAGAGCTGGGTGCGTGTGCTCGATACCGGACGTTGCTCCCACTCTTGAGCACGAGCAGCAAGTCTGCATGCTTACAGGACTGTGAAAGGATGGGGTACAGGTGTCACTCGCTTGTCAGCGAAGTGGGTGACGGTGGGGTTCACCCTGACCTAAAGACAGGGGTAGTGGACGAGAGGATCATCTCTTCGGCACTATCGGATGACGTGGCACCGGGCACCATTCGGCACGCTGGTCGAGCGCTTGTTATGGGGGAAGATAGATCTGTCCCATTTTTCGCAATTGTTGTTGGGTCTAGGAGCCTGTCGGACTGAGGTTGTCGGTTGAGCGAACAGATACGGGTGATACAAGTAGATTCATGACGAGTCTGGACGAAAATAGTGAGCGGCGTTCTGCGGCGAGGCCCTCAACGGGATTGCAGGGCGAACATTCGTC
>JANNON010000415.1:0-7772 GCA_031399105.1 Blastocatellia bacterium
TGTCCTGGGGCGTTCAATGCAGAAGAACGTTGAAGTCGCTGACCGGCTCGGATACCTCGACATACCCGATGGCTTGCTGGTCTCGCTCAATGAAGCGAAACACATGAGCGACGAGGACATTGTATTTCTCGTGACCGGCTCGCAGGGCGAATCGCGCGCAGCACTTTCACAGATGGCGACGCAGGTATACAAGGGCATCACGATTGAGGAGGGCGACACGGTCGTGCTCTCCGCGCGCATCATTCCCGGTAACGAGCGCGTCATCTCGAGAATGATTGGTTTCATCTACAAACGCGGCGCAAATATCATTGAGGAGAAGCGACGACTGATTCATGTCAGCGGCCACGCTTCGCAGGAAGATATTCGCATCATGACCGAAGCGGTGCGACCCAAGTTCGTCGTTCCCATTCACGGCGAATACCGAATGCTGTTCCGCCACAAAGAGTTTGTGAAGAACCACCTCGGTTACGACGAAGCCAACATCATTTTGATCGAGAACGGCGACGTATTGGAATTGGATGGTGAGCGCGCCGCTGTAGTTAATCGGCGTGAGATTGGCCGCACCTTTATTGATGATTCGGGATTCGAAGAGATCGAATACGACACGGTGCGGCAGCGAAGGCAACTTGCCTACGATGGGCTGATGACGCTCGTCGTGGTCCTAAATGCCGAGACCGGCGAACTGGAAACGCCTCCCGAGATCGTTACGCGTGGTGTGCGTGGGTTTGAGTCAGCCAACGGCCATCATAAAGACGCGATCCGAGTGATTGAGGCCGCGCTCGCGGGAGCGTCGCGCGAAACACTCAAGGACGAGAGCCTTTTGAAAGAGCATCTCCGCGTCGAGCTGAAACGCTTTATTCAAAAGCTAACGGGAGCAAAGCCGGTGATCCTGCCAGTCGTCAAGCACGTTTGATTTTTGGTGGTGTGAAAATTTGCAATGCTGTGGTGATGAAGTCAGTACCGTAACGCGGTAGCGTCGGGTCGCGCTGCGGAACCGCGATCGTGGAACCAGAGCCTGATAGCGACCTTATAGCCGCCCCGAGTCGAAATGCAGATAGTTGACCCGCGCTACCGCGCTACGGTACTGACTTCACCACTGTTCTACAGTCGTTCCCTCGAAGCTTCGATACAAAACCTAACAGATGGATTGGTCCAACAAAGTAGTCCTAATCACGGGTGCGTCTTCCGGCATCGGGCAGGGACTCGCTCTCGAACTTGCCCGTCGCGGCGCAACCGTGGGGTTGGTCGCGCGTCGAAAAGAGACGCTCGACGAGACTGTTCGCCAGATCGAGGCTGCCGGCGGAAAGGCGCTCGCGCTTCCGGCGGATGTGAAGGATGTTGAATCGATCAACGCGGCGGCCACCAAACTCCGCGAATCGTTTGGCAAGATTGATGTTTTGATAGCGAACGCGGGAATCGGCGCCACTAACGATGCTGCCGAATTAAATGCTCAGGAAGTCGCCGGCGTGATTAACGTCAACGTGATTGGCGCTTCAAACAGTGTCGCGGCCGTTGTCGGCGATATGGTCGCGAGAGGCGAAGGTCAGCTCGTAGTGATTTCCAGCCTGGCGGCTTATCGTGGGCTGCCAAAATCGGCTGCTTACTGTGCGAGTAAAGCGGGCGTGTCGGCATTCTTTGAAAGTCTCCGGCTCGATCTGCAACCAAAGGGCGTGGATGTGACGATCATTCACCCCGGATTTATCAAGACTCCATTGACTGCCGGACGGCAGGCGCAGATGCCTTATCTGTTGGAGTTGAACGATGCGGTGGCAAAGATCGTGAACGTGATTGAGAAGCGAAAAAAGTCGTACGCGTTTCCGTGGCAGCTTGCGAGTATCGTTCGCGCGGGAATGATCATGCCGAATTTCATGTACGATTGGATCTCGCGGAGAAATTCGTTCAGGGAATGAAGATGATAGATGTTAGATGCTGGATGTCAGTAACTGAGATCTCAAATCTGAGATCTGAGATCTCAGAACAAAGTCCAAAGTGCAAAGTCCAAAGTCCAAAGTCCAAAGTCCAAACCCAGAACACCAACATCTAACATCCAACATCTGACCTCTACCGACATCTAACCTCTTCCCTCCCATGACTCTTCTTCAGGCAATCATCCTCGGCATCGTTCAAGGCCTAACAGAATTCATCCCCATTAGTTCCACAGCCCACCTCGTTTTCGCTGCTCGAGCGGTGGGGCTCTACGACGGATTCGAAGCAACCCTAAAAGCGCAGCAGACCACCGCGACAATTGGCGTCATTCAACTCGGAACCTTGCTCGCTGTGTTGGTCTACTTCGCGCGCGACATCCTTAACATCACCAAAGCTTTTGTGAAGGACCATCTGGCGCTACTCTCCGGCAAAAGTAACCAGGTTGCGACGAATGCCGGCGGTGCAAATTTCTTTGGACGATTGTCGCCGGATGCCAGACTTGGCTGGTTAGTGATCATTGGATCCATACCCGTCGGTATTGTCGGCTTAATGTTCAAAAAGCAGATCGAAGGGACGTTTACAAAGAATCTTTGGATCATTGCCACGATGATGATTGTTGTTGGGCTGATGCTGGCGGTTGCAGAGTGGGTCGGGAAGCGCGAGCGCACTATGGATCAACTCGGGCTGCGAGATGCGCTTGCAGTTGGCTGCGCGCAGGTGCTCGCTTTGATTCCTGGCTCTAGTCGCTCAGGTTCAACGATCATGGGCGGACTGTTTGCAGGGGAAACTCGCGAGACTGCCGCACGCTTTTCGTTTCTGCTCTCTATTCCGGCGATCGCTGCCAGCGGATTGCTCGAGTTGAAGGAAGCTATAACAAAGTTACCGTCAGGAAGTCATGTTCCACTTATTGTGGCGACCATCGTTTCGGCAATCGTCGGTTACGCCTCAATCTGGTTTCTGCTGCGGTTTCTGCGGACGCATTCCACCGGAGTATTCATTGTTTACCGAGTCATCGTCGGCGTCGCGATCCTCGTTGCGCTTGCATCCGGCTACATCGCAGCCGCGGTAGATTGACGGTGAAAGCATGGAAGTAGCCGCGGATTACGCAGATAAAAGACGGATCTGAAAATCCAAAAAAGTAACTCAGTCTCATCTCAACCGATTACTCTTCTTGCCTACCTCCTCCTGCTGATCCGCTGAATCCGCGTAAATCCGCGGCTAAAACACTAGCGGGAAGTTTCGATCTTCGGGTACACTGCTCGTGCTCCTCCTCACCCAGCTTGATCCCATCAGATTTTCAAAAAAGGGCGGTAAGTTTATGACTGTGAAAGACCCGACAATCGCGACCGTGCGCTCGCAGCGGCCGCGTAATCCTCGAGTTCCCGTAGAGTTTTCTCTGGAAGTTGAAGGAGTCTCTGCCACAGGCAAAGATTTTCGCGTTAAGGCCCAGGCAATCAAGATTAGTCGCGGCGGAGCAACGATCCTACTCGACGCTGACGTGGCAGTCGGCTCGATCGTTAAACTGACACCACCATTTGGCTCGCAGTTGGAGGCAGAGGTCAACGGAGTTTGGGACGACCAACTCGATGGCAAACGACGTATCGGTGTTAAGCTGCTCGATGCAAATGGCTGGTTCGCCGAGTAAGAGCTTTCCTGTATGAGAAATAGATGAACGCAAAACGCTGGATTGTGCGTGCGCCAGACACTGAACGTGCTGCCGCGCTCGCTCGCGTTTTGGGCACTTCCCCAATCATCGCTGCGCTCCTCATCTCGCGCGGATGCCTCGACGAACGTTCAGCCCGTGCCTTTCTTACACCTTCCGCTGATCAACTCCATGAACCTTATCTAATGCTCGGTATGCGCGAGGCAGTGGGCCGATTGCAGCGAGCTATAGACGATGCTGAACCGATCCTTGTCTACGGCGACTACGACGTCGACGGTACGACGGGAACAGCGGTGTTGCTGCGCGCGCTAAAGATGTTGGGGGCTAGCGCGAGCTTCCACGTGCCGCACCGGTTTACCGAGGGCTACGGCATTCAACAAGCGGCCCTGGAAAAAGCTGTCGCCGAAGGGTGCAAGCTTGCGATCAGTGTCGATTGCGGAATTCGCGCTCACGCACCTTTATATTGGGCCAGGGATAACGGGTTGGATGTGATCGTCACCGATCATCACTTGCCGGACGACACTGAAGGTGTGCCGCCGGCGTTTGCGGTACTTAATCCAAATCAGCACGGTTGTAATTATCCGGACAAGAATCTTGCGGGGGTGGGAGTTGCTTTCAAACTTGTGCACGCGCTATTTCGCGAGCGTGGACGCGAGGAACAGGTTAATGCGTTTCTGAAGGTGGTAGCGATTGGAACGGTCGCGGATGTGGCGCAACTCACTGGTGAGAACCGCACCATAGTTGCGCTTGGTTTGAAGGACCTGGCGAAAGCGAGAAATCCGGGACTCCGCGCGTTGATGCAAGTGGCCGGTTGTGGCGATGGCGCGGGAATGACCGCCTACGATCTCGCGTTTAGGATTGGTCCTCGGATCAATGCGGCCGGTCGGATGGATGCGGCCCGCGCGGTGGTCGAACTATTTGATACTCGCGATGGCGCGGAAGCATTGCGCCTTGCCGAACACCTCGACGTGCAAAACATCGAGCGTCGCCAGGTGCAACAACAGATCTTCGAACTCGCGATCACCGAATTAGAGAAAGCGCGTGAAGACAAGCGCGAGCCGCACGTCGCCGTGATAGCCGGCGAAGGCTGGCATCGTGGCGTGATCGGGATCGCGGCGTCCAAAATTGTCGAACGGATCAATCGTCCGTGTGTAGTGCTTTCGATTGAAGGAGACTTTGCGCACGGGTCTGGAAGGAGTATCGCGCCTTATCACCTGCTCAATGGGCTCACCTCGTGTGCCGACCTTTTTGAGAAGTTTGGCGGGCATTCACATGCAGCCGGCATCACCATCAGACATGAGCGCATTGGTGAGCTGCGAAGACGATTGAACGAGCACGCCGCCACTTGTTTGACGGCAGACGATCTAATGCCTGGCGTGCACGTTGATGCCGAGTTGCCGGCAGAGGCGATCAGTTTTCAGCTTGCGAAGGATTTGAGCGCGTTGGAGCCGTTTGGAGCGGGAAATCCGCGGCCGGTGTTCGCCACTCGCAACTTGCGAATTATGTCTGAGCCACGTGTAATGAAGGACCGACATTTGAAAATGTACCTTATGGGCCGGAATAATCGACCAATTGAAGCGATTTGGTGGAATTGTCTTGAGCAATTGGAGCGAACGCCCGCGAGGAACAACAGCATCGAAGTGGCTTATACAATTGAAACAAATAAATGGAATGATGAAATTCGGTTGCAGTTGAACGTTGAGGATTTAAGAGTGTTGCAGACGGAGTGCTGAAAACTGAGTACTGAGTACTGAGTACTGAGTTCCAGTTGAACTCGGCACTGGACCTGTAATTGGTACTCAGCACTCAGTACTCAGCACTCAGCACTCAATACTGGCTTTAAAAAATGCAAGAAATTTCTAAAAGACGAGCCGTTGCGATTGGGCTGCGGGCACGCTTCCCAGTGGTGGTCCGAATAGTCGCGCTCGCGATCATGGTTGCGGCCGTCATCTTCATCGGGATCTCTTATTATCGCCTTCGCAACAACGACAAGTTCTTTCTTAAATCGGCAACTCCTGAACTCTCAAAAGAAGTCATTGGCGTCATCGAAGGTTATGAGCAACGAGTCACCAAAGACGGTCGTTTGTATCTCCTCCTGAAAGCTTCGAAGGACACTACCTTTTCCGACAATCATCATGAACTCGAGAATGTCAGTCTCGAAGTCTATCCACCCGAAGGCCAGAAACCAGATCAGATTAACGCCCTGCGCGCCATCTACGACCCGCGCACTTCAGTGATCTCATTCCAGGGAAGCGTGAAGATCGCGACTAAAGATGGCTTGAATGTAAACACTGAAGCGCTCTCCTTCGATCGCAACAGCGAGATTGCACAGACGGATGCTCCGATCACTTTCACTCGGGAGAACATCGAGGGTAAGTCAGTCGGCGCAATCGTCGAAGCAAAGAACAAGAAACTTGAGTTGCGGAAAGATGTAGAGATCGTAGTTGCTCCCGAAGTTTTGAAGGACCCAAACGCGAAGCCGAATTCTCGTTCTCGTCCGGTCACCATTCGTTCCGCGCAAGCGGTGTTTGAACAGAATGGGATGAAATTGTCTTTCTTTGGCGGGGTAACTGCGGAGCAAGAACGGGAAGTGATGAGCGGTGACAATTTGTACGGGTTTGTTACTGACCAAAAGAAACTCCAGCGACTCGAGTTGCGCGGTAACGCGTATCTGCGCTCAATGCAGGAAGGTCGCGCTGCCGAAGTCCATGCTGTCGATATGGACTTCTTTCTGGACAAGGACCAGCGGCTCGAGCGCGCCGTCGGAATGAAAGATGTTCGTTCAAAGACGCTGGATGCTGACGCGGAGATGCAGATGACCGGCGCTTCCTTAGTTGAAGTGAAGTTCCAGGCCCAGGACGATCGCAGTCTGCTGAAAGAGATGCGGACAGAAGGCCGGTCAGTGGTGAACCTTTTGGCGCCCAAGTCCAAAGCAAACGATCCACGCGCTGCTAATAAGCGTCTGACGGCTGATGCCATGAAGCTTTTCTGGCGAACAACCGGACGAGATCTGGAGAAGGCCGAAGCGGTTGGGAACGTCGAGCTGTTTGTTGACCCGGTAATCAAGAATCAGGATTCAGATCGCAAGACGATTACGGCGCCGCGCGTTGATTGTGATTTCTTTGAAGCCGGGAATTTGGCCCGCACGTTCACTGCTACCGGCGGCTCAAAAGCTGTAATTGAACCGGTGCAGCCTACTGACCGGCGCGGTACCAGAACTCTCACTTCCGACAAGATGATCGCCGCCTTTGTTAAGGAAACTCAGGATGTTGAACGGTTTGATGCGCAAGGCGATGCGAAGTTCAACGAGAATGATCGTAATGGCGTTGCGGCGACGATCGTCTTTACCGCCGCGGACCAGACGATTCGCTTGCGAGGCGGCGAGCCTACTGTTTGGGATTCACGTGGGCGCACTAAAGGGCTTGAGCTCGATTCAGATTTGAACAACGACGTTTCCTCCAGCAGGGGAAAAACCGCGACGACCTATTACAGCCAGGAACAGACGAACGGCGCTGCGCCTTTTCAGAAAGGCAAGAGCCCGGTGTATGTCAGCAGCGATCGCGGCGAGTTTCATCACAACCAGGGGACGGCAATCTATACTGGCAACGCGCGCGCCTGGCAGGAGGACAATTTTGTACGAGCGGACAAATTGACGATCTACGTCAACGACAAAAAGATGGAAGGCCACGGTCGCGTGCAAAGTGCACTCTATAACGCCAAGCGCAGTCAGGGCGCTGCGAACGAAACTGTGCCGGTATTCGCTACTGCCGATTACATGTCCTATTCCGATCCTACGCGAGTGCTGCACTACGAAAATAATGTCGATATTCGCCAGGGAAGCGATCGCATCACGAGTGGCAAGGCCGACGTTTACCTTGCTAAAGGGTCGAGTGAAATGGAGAAGACGGTTGCCGAGCGGAATGTCGTGCTGACGCAGCCGGGAAGGAAGGGCCTCGGCGACTGGGTTCAATATACAACCGCCGATGAGGTTGCTGTCCTGCGCGGCAATCCGGCCCGCGTGGAAGACGTAGAGAAGGGGAGCACTGAAGGCGCGCGTCTGACTGTCTATGTGCGCGAAAACAAAGTGACCGCGGATGACCCTCGCGGCGCGCAGTCTCCAGGTCGCGTAAAATCAGTTCATAAAATTAAGAAGCCGTGAAAGTTGGTCAGTGGTCAGTGGTCA
>JANNON010000497.1:0-9126 GCA_031399105.1 Blastocatellia bacterium
CGCCGGATCCGATTCCGGGACCTTCGACTACTTCACAGAAGCGATTGTGGGAAAGGCCAAGGCGAGTAGAGGGGACTACACTGCGAGCGAAGATGACAATGTGTTGGTTCAAGGTGTGGAGGGAAATAAATACGCACTTGGTTATATCCCGTATGCTTACTTCGCTCCTCATAGTAATCGGATGAAGGCCGTTGCCATTCAATGGGAAAAGAACAAGGTCAAGGAACCGGTTATGCCCAGTCCGGAGAATGTACTGGCAGGAACCTACAATCCTTTGTCGCGCCCGCTGTTCATTTACGTAAGTCGCAAAGCCCTTGAAAAGCCTGCCGTAAAAGAGTTCGCGGAGTTTTATATGAAACACGTTGGGACTCTTGCGAAGGAAGTGAAGTATCTACCTCTTACCGATGCGGCATACCAGATAGCAACGGATCGCCTTCGGAATGTACAAACCGGAACCGCGTTTGGCGGCGTGCCAGAAGTAGGTCTTCCGGTGGAGGAGATTCTCAAGCGGATCCCGAAGGCCTAAACGCCAGCGGGCCGGTCGGTGAAATCATTGCCGCTTCACCGCCGAAACGAGCTCGAGAGTCCTCATGAAAGAGATTCCCCCCATTCAGTCTCCGGTAGCTCAGGCGGCCGACGAAACAGCTCGTCGCGGACCTGGTCCTCCGTCAGCCCAATCAGCAGCCAGACGCTTATCTCGTATTAAAGAGCGCTTTATTGAGTTCCTCCTCATGCTTGCCGCGTTCTCTTCGGTGGCCATCACGATGGGGATTGTAGGCATCCTGATCTACGAATCGTCGTCTTTCTTCGCTCACGTTCCGCTCAAGGATTTTCTGACCGATACGCTTTGGACCCCCCTCTTTGCTTCGCCGCGTTTTGGGATTATCCCGCTAGTCACCGGCACTCTCGTGACGACCGCGGTCGCCCTCAGCGTTGCACTTCCAGTCGGCACAATTGTGGCGATTTATCTAAGTGAGTTCGCCCCACAGGCCGTGCGTGAAGTTATTAAACCGGTACTCGAATTGCTCAGCGCAGTTCCGACGGTTGTTTATGGGTACTTTGCCCTGCAGTTCATGTCGCCGCTACTGCAGAAGCTGATCCCTGGTCTACCTACTTTCAACATGCTTGCGGCGGGCGCGGTGATGGGGATCATGATCATCCCTTACGTAAGTTCGCTTAGCGAAGACGCTATGCGAGCTGTGCCCATGTCTCTGCGCGAAGGCGCCTACTCGCTGGGCGCAAACCGAATCATCACTGCTCTGAAGGTTGTTTACCCATCAGCCCTGTCCGGTATCGTAGCTTCATACATACTCGCAATCTCACGCGCCATCGGCGAGACAATGATTGTTGCTATCGCGGCCGGTATGCAGCCCAATCTGACACTTGATCCGCGCGAGCCTGCAGCGACGATCACCGCTTTTATCGTGCAAGTGAGTCTCGGAGATTTGCCTCACGGCAGCATTGGCTATCAGTCCATCTTCGCCGCAGGAATTGTGCTGTTCATCATGACGTTGGCGTTCAACATCCTCGGCTACATTCTTCGGAAGCGCTTCCGGGAGGTGTACTGATGAGCGAATTCAAGCGGATCATCGCCAAGCGCAAGAGACAGGATTTCATCTTCAATATTGTCGGGATCGTTTGCACGCTGATCGGAATCTTGACACTGGCGGCATTGCTGGGAGATCTGATCATTGATGGCTTGCCGCGGCTGAGCCTGGCGTTCCTGACTTCATACCCTTCACGTTTTGCCGAGCGGGCGGGAATTCTTTCTTCCTGGGTTGGCACTCTGCTAATCATGGTGGTTACCGCGTCAACCGCAGTACCACTTGGCGTCGCCGCGGGAGTTTATCTGGAAGAGTACGCGCGCAAGAATTGGTTGACCAACCTGATCGAAATCAACATCGCCAATCTGGCTGGAGTACCCTCGATCATTTACGGCCTGATGGCCCTTGGCCTCCTCGTTTACCAGTTCAGATTGGGCCAAAGCATTCTCACGGGAGGCTTGACCCTCGCATTTCTTATTTTGCCGATCGTCATCGTGGCGACCAGAGAGGCTCTGCGAACCATTCCTCAGGGAATTCGAGAGGCGGCGTACGCCCTGGGTTCGACTAAGTGGCAAGTCGTTCGTCATCACCTCCTGCCATACTCAGTGGGCGGAACGATGACGGGAATAATCATCGCCCTCTCAAGGGCGATTGGAGAAACAGCGCCGCTGATTACGATCGGCGCATTAACATTTATCGCCTTCTTACCGCCGGTCCCAATTCAGTCAGAACCGCCTTTCATATCGCTTAGTTGGTTATGGTCCCCTTTCTCGGTCTTGCCGATTCAGATGTTCAATTGGGTCTCACGGCCAGATCAGGACTTTGTGACTAATGCCGCGGCAGCTGGATTGGTCTTGATCGTTGTCACCTTGTCGCTTAACGCAGTTGCGATTTTGATCCGCTATCGAGTTCGGAAGCGAATCAAATGGTAGAGAGAATCTATTGATGAGGAATGGCGACAACCACGGTTCTAAGATGAGTGCACGCACTGAATTCGAAGCACCACAGCTTCGGCCTGAAGTTCAGCCGGGCGCTGACGCGACTTCTCATCTCGCCACCGATGTAAAAGCCGAAGTCTCAGGGTTGAATTTCTTCTATGGAAAGCTACAGGCTTTGAAGAACATCAATTTGACGTTCAAGGCCAATCAGGTCACGGCCATCATTGGGCCTTCAGGCTGTGGCAAGTCGACCCTCTTAAGATGCTTCAATCGGATCCACGATCTCTATCCTGAAACTCGCTATGAAGGGAAGATAATTCTCCACCCGAGTGGCACAAACGTGATCGGACCTGAGACTGATCCACTGGAAATGCGTTTGCGAGTGAGCATGGTTTTTCAAAAACCGAATGCGTTCCCGAAATCAATATTCGAGAACGCCGCGTTTGGGCTGCGACTAAGAGGTGTCAAAGGAAAAGAGCTCGAGCGCCAGGTCGAACAGTCGCTTCGTTCCGCGGCGCTATGGGATGAAGTTAAGGACCGCCTTAACGAATCCGCGTACACGCTTTCCGGTGGTCAGCAACAGCGTCTATGTATCGCGCGCGCACTGGCGACGGAACCGGAAATCCTCCTGTTTGACGAACCCACTTCGGCCCTCGATCCGATCGCTACGGCGAAGATTGAAGATCTCATTTTCGATTTGAAGAGCAGGGTTACGGTGATCGTTGTCACTCATAACATGCAGCAAGCGGCCCGTGTGTCTGACTTCACGGCCTTCATGTATCTGGGCGAGTTGGTAGAGATTTCGCCAACGAAAAAGATGTTTGAGAATCCGGACAATAGGCTGACGGAAGAGTACATCACAGGGCATTTTGGCTAACGGGTGGGAACCTGAGGTCCGATTTGATGGTCGACTTAGCAAAACCGACAGTAGCGAGAAACCATGACCTTGAGGTCGTGGCCGCCCGCCCTACCAAAATTAGTGTCAGCTCTTTGAACTTTTATTACGGTAAGTATCAGGCCCTTCACGGTATTTCAATGGAGATCAAGGAGCGGATTGTCACTGCCTTTATCGGACCATCCGGATGTGGCAAATCTACCTTTCTACGAACGCTCAACCGGATGAACGATGTGATCCTCGGAACCCGCGTCGAAGGGCAAGTCCTGATTGATGGCGAAGATATCTATGCTCCCGCGACTGATGTCGTGGAACTGCGCCGAAAAGTCGGGATGGTTTTTCAGAAATCAAATCCTTTCCCTAAGTCAATTTTTGACAATGTCGCTTACGGGTTGCGCATCAACAGGATGACTTCCAGCAAAGGTGAGCTTCAGGAATGCGTCGAACGAGCGCTTAGAGATGCGGCGCTTTGGGATGAAGTTAAGGACCGTTTGAAGAGCTCAGCACTGGGACTGTCGGGCGGACAGCAGCAACGACTTTGTATCGCAAGAGCTCTGGCAATTCAGCCAGAAGTCATCCTAATGGACGAACCGGCCTCAGCCCTGGATCCGAAAGCCACCGCGAAGATCGAAGAGTTAATCAGGGCCTTGAAGGAGAAATACACAATCGTAATCGTGACTCATAACATGCAGCAGGCGGCGCGCGTATCTGACACGACGGCGTTCTTCTTACTAGGCAAACTTATCGAAGTGAATCCTACCGATAAGATGTTTACTGCGCCCGATGATAAGATCACCGAGGATTATATTACGGGACGATTTGGCTGATGGCTTACCTGAATCGTGGCTCATTCGTTTTGGTTACTGGTCTCGTCGCTTGGAACCCAAGTCGGGGCGGGAGTTGGTAATTGGCAACTGGGATTAACTAAATGGATCAACACAGACATCTTGATAACGAATTAAGTTCGCTACGTGATCGGCTTTTGCTGCTTGGTGGCGAGGCGGAACGGGCACTTGACCGCGCGATGTACGCGCTGACCGAACGCGACAGCGAGGCGGCGAGAGAAGTACTTGCTGGTGACGACGAGGTCGATCGGCTGGAAGTGGAGATTGATCGGCAATGCATCGACATCATTGCCTTGCGCCAGCCCGCGGCCCGAGATCTTCGGTTTGTGATCGCGGTCGTCAAGATCGCGCCGGTGCTCGAGCGGATTGCGGATCACGCCTGCAACATCGCCCGCGCTGCAATTGATCTCAACAATGAACCGCAGGTGCGTTCAACCATAGACGTGCAGCGGATGGCTGAACATGCGTCAGGCATGCTGCACGCCGCGCTCGACGCATTTGCTACGAACGATGCCGACCTGGCTCGACAGATCATTCAACGAGACCAGGAGATAAACGAAATTTACAATCTCGTATTTCGCGAGCTGATCGAAAGCATGGTCATTGAACCCAGCGCCGCTCAGCGGGCCGCGAGACTGCTCTTCGTGGCAAAGCATCTCGAGCGAATTGGAGATTACGTAACAGATATTTGTGAGTTGACCGTCTATATGGCGCTCGCGGCTTTCATCAAGCATACAAAGTAAATTTATGGCTCGACCCGTACTGATAGTTGAAGATGATGCGGACATTGCCGATGGTTTGAAGTACAACCTCGAGCGTGAAGGCTTACCCGTTGCCGTCGCTTCGACCGGCGAGGAGGGCCTGGCCAAAGCGCTCGACGAACGTAACCCGCCAATACTCATCTTGTTGGATCTGATGCTTCCCGGGATGAGCGGTCTCGATCTCTGCCGGCGCTTTCGCAGAGAGCCGAGCACGCGCCGCACACCAATCATCATTCTGACCGCGAAAGGCTCCGAGTCAGATCGCGTTGCGGGATTGGATCTGGGGGCAGACGACTACATAACCAAACCATTTTCTGTCCGCGAGCTCATGGCCCGCGTCCGAGCCGTGTTGCGCCGCGTGGATGAAGGCGCCGCAGGGATGTACGAGGACGATCGCTTGATGATCGACTTCGGTGATATTCGAGTGGTTTGCGACGGTCAGAAGATAAAACTCACGAATAAGGAGTTTGGTCTGCTTTCAGTGCTCGCTAAGAGTACCGACCGCGTCGTGACTCGGCAGCAGCTTTTAGATAACGTGTGGGGCTACAGTTACTATGGCGACGCGCGTACGCTTGATGTGCACATCAGGCGTCTGCGTCAGAAGTTGGGTAACTGCGGCGATTGTATTGAGACCGTGGTGGGAGTTGGGTATCGCTTTACGGGGTGTCCAAAATCAGATTGAGGTCGATGCCGCACGCGCGTGAGGTTAGCAACCGTGTCTAAGGTTGTATCTTTTTGGCTGGCTGTTGGTTCATTACTTATCGCACTCATCCTGCTTTTCTCGGCGTTTTCATTCTCCGCTATCGTAGTTCTAATCTTCGCCGGTCTGGCTGGCTTTCTCCTGCAACGAACGCTCACAGACGACTCTGAGACAACCGAAATCGCCGAGGATCCCCCGAATGCCAAAAGCGCCACGTCGAAGGAAGACAGCTTTGCGCTGGTCCGATTGTTTGACGCGACGTTAAGCGGAATGCGCGAGGGACTGTTGGTGGTCGACCGGGAGATGCGAGTAGTTGCGTCAAATGCCTCCGCGCGCAATCTCTTTAGCGCTTCGCACGGCAAACTGAATACGCAACGCCTCACTCAATTAACGCGGAACCCGGCGATTTACAGTGCCTTCCTGGACGCCTTGCAGGGCAGCGAACGATCAGGCGTCAAGGTTGAGACGTTCGGCGCTGTGCGCCGCATTTTCGATCTGCGCGTCGTTCCACTGAAGAGCGAAGACGACGATCGGCCCGCCGGTGCAATTGGGGTTTTCTTCGATGTCACCAGACTCGAGAAGCTGGAACGAGTGCGGCAGGAATTTCTTTCGAATGTTTCCCATGAGCTGCGAACTCCGCTGACTGCGATTATCGCGTTTGTGGAAACTCTTGAATCCGGAGTTCTTGAGGAGAATGAAGACAGCAGGCGTTTCCTATCGATCATTCGCAGGAACGCAGCGCGGATGCATAGTCTGATAGACGACATCCTCGAGCTCGGCGCGATTGAAGCCGGCACCGTGCAAGTGAAGCCCACCAGGGTTGAACTACCCGCCCTTGTCGATGACGTTATGGCCTCACTTGCTTCTATGGCTGCCTCGCGAAAAATATCGCTCGTCAATTTGGTTTCAAGGGATTCGTTTGTCTTTGCTGATCCCCCGCGGCTCGAGCAGATGCTGACCAACCTCATTGAGAATGCCATTAAGTTTAATCGAGAGGGCGGACGCGTGACCGTCAACTTTGAAGGTGAAGATCGTTGTCGAATTCTGGTGGAAGATACTGGCGAAGGAATTCCGTCACAACACCTGGATCGACTCTTTGAGCGCTTCTATCGAGTAGACCGAGCCCGGTCAAGAGAGATGGGTGGAACGGGATTGGGTCTGGCTATTGTTAAGCATCTGGCGCGTGCGCACGGAGGCGAGATCAGTGTCGAATCGAAACTTGGTGAGGGCAGTGTTTTTGCAATCGACTTGCCGCGCAGTGCCCTCGCCTCAGCAGACGATGTGGAGCACGCGCGCGAGCTAGCCGGATAGGCATCGGTGGCTAGTCGTTGAGTCTCAACCCATGTCTTGCATTAGGTTGCTGCTTGAGGAATTTGCTCTGCGAAAGCAGTGATTCCGCAAGTATTCTTAAATTTATCGGCAGCTCAGGCGCCTTGCCGATACGTTTTACCGGCGGTTGGTGATGACTGAGCAGTGACACCTCAGCACGACAGAAATCGCACGAACTGAGATGGTGGTTTATGAGATTTTCAACCTCCGGCGACAAAGCAGCCGAACGAAAAGACAGTAATAAGGTTGAAGAGGGACAAGCCAAGGTTTTTCTAAACACGTTTACGCTTGACGCTTTCATTTGAACCCCCCTAGTAGCCGCACAACATTCTAGAGTTGACTCTTGAGATAGTAGACCTTCCTTCGCCGTGCGTCGGAAAAGCCAGGGGGCAAGTCAGCTTCTGCGATCTGCGACGTTCCAATCAGGCACGTTATTCACTTATTCGAGTGAAGTAAAATCCGAATCAACACCGTATTCCAAAAAACAGCTGGCTCGTTTTCCCGTTTTTCCTAAGAAAATCGCGTAACTCGTAGAAATGTAAAAACTTGTTGCTCGTTTTTAACTTTCTTGCTACGATGCCTTCGCGTTAGTCAGAGAGCTCCCGCTCTTTGGCCCTCTTTCCAGGACGGCGACCGAATCCAAGGCTGCCGACAACCCCAAAAAAACCAGTTTCCCCAGCGTGAATCTAGAGTCGTCGGCGAAGAGTTCCTTTCAGCGTGCAATCAGACGTACTTCCGGCCGGCACTATATGCCTCACGCCACCTCGCCTCAGCATCATTTCAGACCTTAACAATTCGCTTTAGCGAATTCCCAGAAATTAGAAACCCAAGTGCTTACCGGGGCCCCGCGCCTAAGTCAGCCACACCCATAGAAACTCATAATCCCGTGAAATCCCTAAGTCAGGAAGTCGAAAACGAAATGCAGCCGCAAGCCGTTGAAGAACAGCCACAACCACGTGTTAGGCGTCCTTCGGATCGAGCGTCCAAGAGTGGCAAGTGGGTTGAAAGTCTTCGTTGCTCGGATGTTACCCGGCTTTGGACCGAACTTCACCGCATAGTTTCGCACCATCCATTGGTTCGAGCTTCACGGAGCGCCGGTCTGCTGATTGAGGAAGGCGGGTCCAGTGCTTATTCGGATCTGACGCAGGAGCTCTTTGTTCAACTGCTGAGCAAGAACCGCTTTGAACACTATCTCGAGACGGAAATGACCGACTACGAGATTGAGTGCGAAATTAGCCAGATTGAGCTCACTAACTTACTCACTGCCGAGTTGCGCAAGCGACACCCGGAAAGTTACCGGTTGGCTCGCCGTATCTCGACATTAATCCAGTCAAGCTCACATTTTCGTCGCTTTGATACAAGCGGAACCGGCGATGAGCCACACCGCAGACTCGCTGACCGTGTTTATGGTTTGATGGAATGGGGAGATGAAAAGCGCCGCCGCGGTTCTCACGATGTCGAGCAGCGCATTCACATGATCCCAGTGCACAAGCGAGACACGAGAATGGTTGGTTGTACTGGCGATTCTCAAGTGGTAATCAGCAATCCCGATCTTGAAGATTTGATCGTCTCGGTCTTTGAGGCAATTGACTCGCCTGCGGACGTCCGCACCTTGCGAAGTCTGGTGATGTCGCGTTTGCCGGTGATGGATATCTACCTCGTGCCCTTGGACACGGACGACAATGAAGGCGAAGGAAATCACTTCGAGCCAGTTGATAAACTCGAGAATCCTGAACAGGGTTTGTTACGCCGTGAATCTGAAGACGAGGCTGCCGGTTTTGTCGATCATTTTCTGAAGAACCTGCACGAGACAGTGCGGGGCAAAATAAAACAGTACAATCGAATCCTGGGAGTGCTTTGGCACTGTTACTTGAGTGCCGAGAATTCCACCCAACTCGAGGTTGCTGCCGTGCTTGGCGTTTCAGATTCTTTGGTATCAGACTACCGGCGCCGCATCGAACACGAGTTGCGCGAACTTTCCTTTGGTGAAGTCGAGGAAGCCCGAAGATTCGAGAACGCGCTTCGCGAGCGAGTAAGAGAGCTGGTCGAAGCCAACGAGCGGGAAGGAATCGCAGTTTAGTCAGATCAAGTAAGCGGCGTGCTCGGCCAGCTGC
>JANNON010000511.1:0-15114 GCA_031399105.1 Blastocatellia bacterium
GACGGCAATTTCCACGTGTTCGAACAGACCGTAAGCAATCTCAAAGTCGGCGGTATTCTGCTTGAGGCTGGGGCGAGCCGAACGCTGAAGTTGATCAAACTCATTGCTGAACTCGAAATGGAAGTGCCCTTTGTCAGTTACGTCAGCGTCGTCCGTAACGAAAGGCTGCTGGGACCGGACACTGCTACTTGCGATGACAAGTAAAGACAGCGCGAGCAGAAAGCGGAGAAGTGAAACTCGTATCGGCGGAGGTGCAGTGTTCACGACAAGTCGGCACTCTAAGGTTTAGGTCGTACTGAGCCACTGATCTTTTTCCGAGTCGTCTCGCCAGTTCGAAGTACGGGAATCCCCTGGTCTACATTCAAGTGAGGGCGCGGAATAACGTGCGTAGCGACAACTTCGCCAACCCTCCGCCCGGCGGCCGCGCCGGCGTCTACCGCAGCTTTTACGGCACCTACTTCGCCGCGGACGATGGCCGTTACGAGCCCGGCATCGATCTTTTCATAGCCGACGAGCTCAACGTTCGCAGCTTTGACCATGGCATCGGCAGCTTCAATCATTGCCACCAGGCCGCGGCATTCAACCATTCCCAGCGCTTCTTCCATAGGGCTCCTTAAGAAAGTTTCGAGTTTCGAGTTTCTAGTTTCTAGTTTCGAGTTACTTGGTCGTTACGCATTAGTCTAAGTAATCACTTCAGTTTATGAAAGAAGAACTAGAAACTTGAAACTCGAAACTCGAAACTTCTTTTTCCTCAGTTCCTGAGCGAATGAATCGGCGCGGGGATTCGCCCACCGCGTCGAATAAACCCGGCCGACGAAAAGGCGTTGACGGCCATGATCGGCGCGCTGCCAAGCAGACCCCCATATTCCACCATCTCGCCAACCTCACGACCAGGGACCGGAATTATTCGGACCGCCGTTGTTTTGTTATTCATTACGCCGATCGCCATCTCATCCGCGATTATCGCGGCTATCGTTTCCGCAGAAGTCGAACCCGGCACGGCGACCATATCGATGCCTACCGAACAGACGCTGGTCCAGGCTTCGAGCTTGTCGAGCGACAACGCGCCCATCCGCGCGGCCTCGATCATTCCCGCGTCTTCCGATACGGGAATGAACGCGCCACTCATTCCGCCGACCGAGCCGCTGGCCATTGCTCCGCCCTTTTTCACGGCGTCTGTTAACAGCGCGAGTGCCGCCGTCGTTCCATGTGTACCGGCGCGTTCGAAACCCATCCCTTCAATTATGTTCGCGACCGAATCTCCGGGCACGGGCGTTGGCGCGAGCGACAGATCGATGATGCCGAATGGCAAGCCCAACCGGCGCGCTGCTTCCCGACCTACCAATTCACCCGCTCGAGACAGCTTGAACGAAAGTTTCTTGATGATCTCGGCAATCTCTTCCAACGGCAGATCCGCCGGAGCATTCTTCACTGCGTAATTGACGACACCTGGCCCCGAGACTCCGACATTGATTACCGCTTCGGGCTCGCCTACTCCGTGGAAAGCGCCCGCCATAAACGGATTGTCCTCGACGGCATTGGCAAAACAGACGAACTTGGCGCACGCGATGCCGCCCTGGCTGCTCGTGAGTTCAGCGGCTTCTTTGATCAACTGGCCAACCTGTCGCACGGCGTTCATGTTGATCCCGGCTCGTGTAGTAGCCACATTCACGGAAGAACAAAGACGCTTCGTGCTCGCCAGCGCCGCTGGAATCGACTCAAGAAACCGCTCTTCTCCCTTCGTCGCGCCTTTATGGACCAGCGCGGAGTAGCCGCCGATGAAGTCCACTCCAACCGTAACGGCGGCTTCGTCAATTGCGCGTGCCAGCAACAACGGATCACCACCAGATTCGGAAATCATCGACAGCGGCGTCACCGCGATCCTCTTGTTGGCGATGCGGATGCCGTACTCGTCACCAATCTCATCAACTGTGGGAACGAGCCGTTCGGCAATGCGACGAATCTTTGCGCTTGCCTGTTCGGCGGTGCGTTCGATCGAGTCGGAAACACAGTCACGAAGACTCAGGCCCAGCGTGACGGTGCGCACGTCAAGGTGCTCCATCTCCGTCATCGCCAGCGTCTGAAGAATTTCCGCTTGGGTGTATTCCATGAATTGAAGCTACGTAATGAGCTTGCTCATGATCAGGATGACCACGAACACCAAAAACAAAAATCCCGCTACCAGCAAAAACCGCAGACTGGGATCGTAGGCTGCCTGATCCAAAACTACTGAAGACATCTTGCGCAGTTTTTCCACTCGCTGCCCAACGATTCCGTCCCGAGCCTCGGCGGGTGCGGCGTCAGTTTTTTTGTGAGTACCGTACGCCGGCGCACTCCCGCCTGGTCTTTGTAACGGTAGAGTAGGAGCCTCAATCCGCGCCGTCTCAGCCGCTGCCGGGCGATTACTTTCGGCTGTCTCGCGAATGGTTAGGTCGAAATTTTCCAGCGCTTTCGTTTCGTCCTGCAATTGCGTTCCACACTGCGGGCAAAAAAAAGCGCGGTCGCGAATTGACGCGCCGCAAGCATGACAACGACGGGCGATCTCGGGCTCAGGCATGGTCAAGAGTTTCTCACACTCGATGCATCGCGTTGAAGAGATCTTCTCGTTGCGCGTAGATCCGCACGCCGAGTTCTTCGCCTTCGCGCCGTAGCCGTTCCTTCAATTCCGTCGTGCTCTCGCGGCTACGTGAAGCGTCGGCAATGATGACCATCGCGAACTTTCCCTGGACCACCGTCTGATTGATATCAACGATGGTGCAGACAGCTTCTGCAAGGATCTGCGCCACTCCCGCCACGATGCCCGGGTGGTCTACGCCGAATACCGAAATCACCAGGCGATCTGACGAGCCTTCGCGTGCCTGGGAAGATGTGGATCCGCTACTCGGTAAAGTGGTACGCGGCGAATAGGAGGAACCGTTGGCGTTTAAAAAGGGTTCAACTTCGCGGTAGATCTCAGTGACCAGTTGCTCAACCGCTTGCTCTTCCGCGCCCGCGCCCAGGCGACTGTAAACGGCGCGTGTGATTCGGTAGATCAGATCTTCGTTAGCCATGGATAAGAAGTGCTGAGTAATGAGTACTGAGTTCCAAGTTCTGAGTTTCGAACTGTCACCCGCTTTTACCTGCTCAATATCGCTCAGTTTAAGTTTCTAGCTACGCATCAAGTTGAATTCGAAAGACCTGAGAATGTTGAACTCAGTACTCATCAGTACTTCTTATTCCGAGAGTTTTATGGCTGCCGCGCGCATCTCGTCTGAGACAGTGTCAGTAATATCAACCCGGTCGACGATTCCCACCACTGCCGCTTCAATCGCCATGTCCTGATTTCCAATCGCCGTGCGAGCGGCTTTGCCATAGGCGCACATCACCATCTCGCCAGTCCCCGCGCCTAAGCGATCAGCGACGACTACGATGTTGCGCGTCGGTTCTTTGTCGAGATCGTACGGATGAACAATGAGAAAACGAACGCCCTCAAGATCAGGCGACTTCTTCGTTGACCAGACTGTACCGACTACTTGGGCTAGGAACATGGAAGTTTCGAGTTTCTAGTTTCGAGTTTAGAGTTCTTCCTTCGCAACTACGGAGTTTCCGGTAGAGCTCGCATGATCATCCATGAAAACTCGAAACTTGAAACTCGAAACTCGAAACTTCTTTATGCCTTGGCGAATACTTCTGCCGGCTCACCGATATCGCGAGCTGCCGGAGTGATAATTGTCTTGGCGTTGATGTAAATCTTTTCGCCTTTTTGAATCGCGCGCTTCACATCGTCTTCGCTGACGAAGTCTGTTGCGGCGTGGCCGTTACTTGCCACAGGTTTGCTCTCGCGTGTATCACGTCCGCGAGACTCGCCGTCGGACCTCGGACTTGCTTTAGTTCCCCCACCGTCGCCTGAACCGTTCGGCGCTCGATACATGCTGCCGGCTTCGCCTTCGACGCCCGCAGCTTTAGTTGGAGCCGAGATTTCTTCAACGGGACGTCCTGCCAGAAAGCGATCAACGATGGCCGCAATCTCCTGACGATCGATTTTGCCGCCAGGCCCCGCAACTGGTTGACGAGCCGGAGCGGCCGGCTGCGCAGTCGGCTGCAATGTCAATGAAGCCCTCGGTTGCGCCGCGACCGCCGGTCGAGTGCTCTTAACTGGCCTCGTTTCAAAAGCCACACGTTTGATATCCATCAGATGTAGCGGCGATACGTTATCCGAAGTAACGTTGCCTCCCCAGGAACCACAACCCAACGTCATCGAAGGTGGCAACGCGGTCGAGAAACCAATAGCTCCGTGCGTGGTCGGCGTGTTCACCGTGACGCGCGATGCCGGCATCTCTGCGCCAAACTTAACCGCAGCTTCTCTTGATCGAGTGTGAATACCAGCGGTGTGGCCCATGCCGCCATAACTAAGTACTTCATAGCTTCGCGCGGCGCCGTTTTCCAGTCCATCAACTACATAGAAAGCGAGGATCGGGGAAAGTTTTTCCATCGAAAGCGGATACTCGCGGCCCACTCCAGCAACATCCGCAATCAAGCAGCGCGTGCCCGGTGGCACCGTGATGCCAGCCATGTTCGCGATCACTTCCACTGACCTGCCCACGATTGCGGGATTGAGTGATCGCTGAGGCGTCGCCACGACTTTCCCTAATTTCTCCGCTTCAGCGGATGAAACGAAGTGTGCTCCCTGCAGTTTGAACTGCTCACGTACGGCTGCCTCAACCGGCGCGTCACAAACTACTGCTTGCTCGGAAGCACAGATGGTCCCATTGTCAAAGCACTTGCCCGTCAGAATATCCTGCACTGCTTTCGGAATGTCGGCGGTCCTTTCAACGAACACCGGCACGTTGCCCGGACCAACACCAAATGCCGGCTTGCCTGACGAGTAGGCCGCGCGCACCAAGCCAATACCGCCGGTAGCGAGAATCACAGCGGTTTGCTTGTGCTTCATCAACGCTTCGGTGCCTTCAATAGTCGCTGTGGTCATGCACGCAACGGCGTCGGCCGGCAGTCCTTCTTTTACTGCGGCTTCGCGCATCACCCGAACAGTTTCGTTAATGCACTTTGCCGCTGAAGGATGCGGGGAGAGCACGATGGCGTTGCGCGATTTGATCGCAATGAGCACCTTGAAGATTGCAGTTGAGGTTGGGTTTGTGGAAGGGATGATGCCCGCGACGACCCCGCGCGGACTGGCAATCTCAACAACGTCTTTCGACTCCGAAACAACTCCTACCGTGCGTAGTCCGCGAAAGTAGTTCCAAACGTCTTCGGCCGCAAAGCGATTCTTCTCTTGCTTATCGCGTGCGACACCGTAGCCGGTTTCTTCAGCCGCCATGGCGCCGAGTCGAGCTGCTTCACGCAACGCCGCATTCGCCATCGCTTCGCAGATCCGATCGATCTTTGCCTGGTCGTAGCGGGAGATCTCAAGTTGGGCCTTGTGGGCGGCTTCGACAAAATCTCGCGCCTGTTGTACCGAAACAAGGTCCTTATCTGCTGACATGATTGAACCTCCAACCCATTGTTAACTTCCGGGAACTTCGACTGAGATTCAGTGATCGGAAGTCATCAATACTATCGGGCTCGCTCCTTATTTCCCTCGCGCGCGGACTGCGGCGCTCGACTTTCTTCGCCCTGGCCCAGTTGTCCGCGCGCGCCGCCTTGCAAGGCGCGCTCATCGGGACTGAGTCCGGTGCGTCCGTCAACAGGCAAAACGCGCTCGACTTCCGCGTGGGGTCTGGGAATCACGTGGACGCTGATCAGCTCGCCTACTCGTCGAGCCGCAGCGGCGCCTGCGTCAGTGGCAGCCTTCACGGCGCCGACATCGCCGCGTACAAAAATCGTTACGTAACCAGCGCCGATGTATTCCTTTCCAAGCAATTGCACATTGGCGGCTTTCACCATGGCATCCGCGGCTTCCACAGCTCCGACGAAGCCTTTGGTCTCAACCATTCCGAGCGCTTCTAAGGGCATTCCCGTATCCTCACTTTTCTAATTGTAGGAGTTAAAATCAGTTGTTCGGTTAACGGCGTCAACGTATCACCGCGAGCGAGCAAAAACAAGTTTCGAGTTTCAAGTTTCGAGTTTCGAGTTCTTGTTAATCCGCACAAATGGTTTTGATAAACTTCAACGTTATCGAAGGAAGAACTTGAAACTCGAAACTTGAAACTCGAAACTTTCTTTTGGTTCAAGTTTGACACCGTTTAGCACCGCGAGCTATATTGCGCCAACAAATAAGTTGTTCTTGTACAAGGGGCTTTTGCAATTCTGCAACGCGCAGGATCGAACCTGGATACTCCCGCACTAGCATCGCAAACACTTAAACCCACCGATGTAGGCCAGAAGGGCTGACGCGGATTGGTAATGGCAGCTACCATAGGCGAACAGTTGCGACTCGCACGTGAGGAGCGTGGCATTCCCCTACGTGAAATCTCCGATCAAACCCGCATCTCAATTCACTATCTCGAAGCAATTGAAACCAACGATTACAAGCGTCTCCCCGGCGGCATCTTTAATCGAAGTTTCGTGAAGGCCTACGCAAAGTGCGTTGGTTATGACGAGAAGAAGGCCATCGAAGGCTACACGCGTTTCCTCCGTGAGCAGGGTGAGACGAGCGACGAAGTCGCCACCACGCCCTATCAATCCAAGGTCTACACGGACACCCCGGCGACGAGATCGCCAGTGCTGACGGTTGCTTTAGCAATTTTGATTTTGGCGGTACTTACTTTTCTAGCTTTGGGTGCGCTCTATTGGGTGCAACGCAGATCGGCTGGATTGATTCTTAAACACGAGTCGGTCATTGTTGCTGAGAACAGGACATAGGGGACCTACCGAGACGCTGACTACGAACAAGTTTTACAACCGGGCTTTTATTGATAAGCCGCTCTTGCTGCGTGTTGTAGTGGTAAGAGTGTGCGTTGGTTGAATGAGGTATGAAACTGCCCGCCGGAATGGCGGGCATTTTGTTTTAGAAAGATAAGGAGTAATACGCAAAGCTATGATCACTAAGGATATTATCGAAGGATTAACTTTTGACGATGTACTGCTAATACCTGCACGGTCTGACGTCCTGCCAAACGAGACCGACACTTCAACTCGATTCACGCGAAACATCCAGTTACAAATTCCGCTCTGCTCAGCCGCGATGGACACGGTCACAGAAGCGGCGCTCGCGATTGCACTTGCGCAACAGGGCGGCATTGGCGTCATTCATAAAAACATGACCATCGATCGCCAGGCGGAAGAAGTGGACAAAGTAAAACGTTCGGAATCGGGAATGATCGTTGATCCAGTAACGATTCGGCCGGATCGTCCGGTGCGAGAAGCACTGCTGGTGATGGAGCGTTATCACATCAGCGGCGTGCCAGTCGTTGATGAAGATGGACACCTCGTCGGAATTATCACCAATCGCGATCTGCGCTTTGAAACTCGCTTCGAGATTCCAGTTTCAGAGGTGATGACGAAGCAGCCGCTGGTGACTGTGCCGGTGGGAACCACGCTGGAACAGGCGAAAGCAGTTTTGCAGAAACATCGTATCGAGAAATTGCTGGTAGTTGACGATGACAAACGCATCAAAGGCCTGATCACCGTCAAAGATATTCAGAAAGCGATCAAGTATCCGAACGCTGCAAAGGATGACCTCGGCAGATTGCGCGTCGCGGCGGCGATTGGAGCAACTGGTGATTATCGCGAACGCGCCGACGAACTAGTCAATCGACGCGTTGATTGTCTGGTG
The DNA here is from genome assembly GCA_031399105.1 of Blastocatellia bacterium. Taxonomy (GTDB): domain Bacteria; phylum Acidobacteriota; class Blastocatellia; order Pyrinomonadales; family Pyrinomonadaceae; genus PSRF01. The sequence continues at coordinate 7,712 of JANNON010000511.1, forward strand.
ATTGATACGGCACACGGACACTCAACCCGAGTGATTGAAGCCGTTCGCGATATCAAACAACGACATCCGCAGACAGATCTCATCGCCGGCAACATCGGCACCACTGAAGGCGCGGAGGAATTGATCGCGGCGGGAGTAGATGCAGTCAAAGTCGGGATCGGTCCGGGCTCCATCTGCACGACTCGTGTTGTAACCGGCGCGGGTGTACCACAGATTACGGCGATTCAGTCGTGTGTCAGCGCCGCTCGCAAAGCCGGCATTCCAGTCATCTCCGACGGTGGTGTTAAGTTTTCAGGCGACGTGGCCAAGGCGATTGCAGCCGGAGCCGATGTGGTGATGATTGGGTCGCTCTTCGCCGGAACTGAAGAGGCGCCGGGTGAAGTGATTCTTTTTCAGGGCCGTTCGTTCAAGACGTATCGCGGGATGGTTCGATCGGAGCAATGCGCGAAGGATCACGCGATCGCTACGCCCAGGAGTTGACCGAAGCGGAATCGAAGCTCGTGCCAGAAGGAATTGAAGGACGGGTTCCTTATAAAGGAACGCTCGCGGACATGGTGACGCAGCTTGTCGGCGGACTTAGGTCAGGAATGGGTTACACCGGGTGTCAGACAATCTCGCAGTTCCAGGAGCGCAGCAAGTTCATCAGGATCACTTCTGCTGGGTTGCGAGAGTCGCATGTGCATGACGTGATCATTACGAAGGAAGCTCCGAACTATCGGTTGGAATAACCTGGTCAGTTGTCCGTCGTCCGTCGTTTCCGACAGGCGGAGCCTTTGGAGTGCGCCGACTCGTCGGCGCTGTGTCGCAGTTATCTGGTGTTCCGCAAGAAAATCGCTCCGCATCAATCCGACAATCGGATTGAATAGTCCCCAAGCACGCGAACTCATTCTGGAAGTCGTCCCGGGCATCGTATTTGCCACAGCCAATTAGATGTCTCGCCAAAACGCCGTTCTAATCTCCAATCCAAAAACTGGTCGCTATGGCTCGCGACGCGGCGCTTCAGTTAAAGACATTTGCGCTTATCTCGAGGCACACGGGCATAGAGTTGAAGTGCAAGAGACTGGCGCGCCCGGTGACGCCACTCGTATTGCTCAAGCAGCAACCGCGCGCGATGACGTGGATTTGGTGATTGTTTCTGGCGGCGATGGCACCATCAACGAAGCGTTACAAGGGCTGATTGGAACGAAGTCTAAACTGGGAATTATTCCCCGCGGCACCGCGAATGTTTTGGCTCGTGACCTTGGTCTCCCGCTAAACGTTCTCAAAGCCGCAGAGATAATTGCTAAAGGTAAAGCACAACGAGTGCATGTGGGTTGTGCGACGGATACGGCGACGGGAGCGAAACGATATTTTTTACTAATGGCCGGAATTGGTCTTGATGCGTCAGTGGTGAGACGTGTAAATCCGCAATTGAAGAAGCATCTGGGCAAGGCCGCGTTCTGGCTTTCAGGTTTGAGCCATCTGGCAGATTGGAAACCAGTGCTTTTTCAAATTTCGATCAACGGCGAAGAGTTGGAAGCTACCTTTGTCGCCATCGGCAAGGCTGCATCGTACGGCGGAGATCTTTCAGTCACACCCCGGGCGCAGTTGGGCCAGCCAGACTTTGAAGTTTGTGCGATCAACTCTCGCAGCAGACTAAGGTATTTGCAGTTGTTGTCTTACGTGGTTCGCAGCGGAGTGCCCGCGAGCAAGCGAGAGGTGCGATTCCTGCGAACGAATCTGGTGAGTGCTACTGGGACAGTTCCGGTGCAAGTGGACGGCGAGTTAATCGGAAAACTGCCGATGACGTTTTCCATCGCACCGGAAACGATTGATGTGATCGTACCTTAATTACCCCAGCCAGATTCGCCGAGGTAACAGACCCGCTCTTCCTGGGAGCGCGGGCGGCTCGCCCGCCAACGCTTCGCCTCAAATCGAGTGAAGATGGATCTTTCAACTAAGTGGCATTCAACGCTTGCGGGCGAGGCCGCCCCGCGCTCCCAGCAAAGAGCGTCGAGGCAGATTCGAAGTCGCGCTACCCCTTCAACCAAGCCGCGCGTAGTGCTTTCTGTGCAGCCGTCGCATCCTTCTTCTCTTCCAATCGATATTCAAAGCGATCTGGTTGGCCCATCACGATGGTGGTCTGGATTGTTCTGCGGTCGCGCTTCACAGCAACTGGCACCCGCTCACCCGTTCTGTAACGTGCAAGAGCAGCGAGCCAATTCTCGCGCGACACCTTTCTGCCCCCGATCGTCAGAATCTCGTCGCCTTGCTGTAGGCCGGTGTCTTCCGCAGGCGAGTCGTGGCGCACACTCCCAATCTCAACACTGTCAGATTCCCAACCCAGACTTATCCCTGCGTTGAAAGGCTCGCGCATCGGCGCGCGCAGCAATTGCAATCCAACAAAACCAAACGCTTCGTCATATGGCAGCACTTCCGGCGTCTTCACATAACGCGCAAAGAACTCATTCAACTCAAGGCCTGTTACCTCATTCGCAACCCGAAGTAGATCCTCAGTTGTGAAACCGCGACCGCGCAGATAGTAGCTGTTGTTCGAACTCTTAACGTAGAACTCTTCGTACATTCGGCGCATGACATCGTCGAGCGAATGCTTACCGGCGGTCTTGCCGCGAATCCAAAGATCCATAACCAGTCCGACCAGTTCCCCTTTCGGATAGTAACTAATCGCGGTGTTTCCAAGATTGACCTTTTGCGCGTGCGGCGCGTCGTCGAGATAGGGCGCGGACAAGGATGCTTCCTCCGCACTCATCAACTTACTCCCGGGCGCATTCTCAATCTGAGTAATCGTAGACGCCTCGCGCGCGATGAACTGCGAGGCGTTCCAGATGCCGGCGCGGCGAAGCATCAAGTGTCCGTAGTAGTTGGTGAATCCTTCCGCCACCCAAAGCCCGCGCGTGCGCAGCGGCCGGCTAAAGTCCCATGGGCCAAGCTCGAGCGGTCGCAGACGCTTCACGTTCCACACATGAAAAAACTCGTGGGCCACGGTTCCCAAAGTGCTTTCATAAACTCCCGGTTCAGCCAAAGCTCCCGGCTCGATGATCTGAGTCGAAGTGAGGTGTTCCATCCCATCGCCGGAATGATCGTCCGCGGCGAAGTGGATCAGGAAAGTGTAAGAGTCGAATTCGGGCGGGCCCCACATCGCTGTTTCGGCACGAACAATCTTCTCGATATCTCGCACGAGGGCGGGTCGCTTACCGCCTTCATTGCCGAAAGAGTGGACGACGACGTGATACTTCTTACCGTCAACATCGAACACATCTTCAGTCCAGTCAGCGGCAATCTCCGTCGGCGTGTCGGCCATCAGATCCCAGTTGGCAAACTCCCACTCACGCTGGCCCGGCTTCGCCATCCGACCGTTGACAATGCGCCAACCCGACGGGGCATCGATCGTCAGTCGCACTGGATCAGGTTTATGGTCAACGATGTACATGAAGATTGAGCCGCCGTTGTAATTCGCGTGACGGGTATCGAGCTGAGAAAAAGTTCCCGAGAGATCGTTTCCAAAAACTTTGTAGTAGAACGTGAGACTCTTCGCGCCATCCAACGCGACGCTCCACGTATGAATGTCCATTCGGGTGACGTTGCGCGGCAATAGTTTGCACTTCGCCGTTGGCGGACAAGTCCCTCCGGCGGCCCAAACCTGCTGCACATTTTTTGCAAAATCGAAGACGGCGTAGCGTCCCGGCGACCATTTCGGCATTTGAAACTCGAGCGTTTCAACAGCACTGTCTTTGGGTAACTCGACTTCGATGGCGACTTCGAAAAGGTGCGAAACCGGTCGCGACATCGAGAGTCGATAGGTAATCGAGTGCAGCGGCTTTCCCTGCTGAGCGATTGTTACTGAACAAAGCGTCAGCAGCAGAACCAGTAAAGCAGGCACACGAAGGTTTCTGTTAGCAATCGTCATAAGAACTAAATGTATAAGCGAGCATTTGTAGTGGAGAACAGTCGCGGATTATGTTCGTTTGCCGAAGTGCTGTCAAAATCGATTGGACGTGTGCTGGGAATTGGACGTGTGCTGGGAACAGGTAACGACGCTTCCGCCTTGCATGCGCCGAACTCTTCGACTATTTAAGAGATCATGCCGCGCCTGAAACTCTTTCCGACTCACAACTGATCGGGTTCGCGATATAGTCAATCGTCGCGCATGGCAAGTCCAATAATTGGGGAAGCAACTAGTGAACAAACAACCCACGCTGGAATCGATATTGGTGCTTGGGAGTTCGGGGAAGATTGGAGCGGCCCTCTCGAGCAAGCTAAAAGAGAGCGGATACAACGTCATCGGACTGGACCTCAATCAATCAAGCGACAGCGTTGTCGATACGTTCCTCAAGGCCGATGTTGAAGTGCCGAACTCTCTGTCAGCCTTATCGGAACAGAATTTTGAGGCGTTGGTAATTGCAGTTCCAACCAAAGTCGCAGGTGCTGTTGTCAGCAATGTCATCATTCCCTACTGCAAGGAGTGCCTGGTCGTCGATTTCCTGTCTGAGACTTATCGCTTTTCACAGCTAATGGAATCGGAAGCAAGTGCAGTGGAACACATCAGCGTCCACCAGCTATTCGCACCTTCGGTCGGCTGGGAAGGGCAGAATGTTTTGGTTACGCCACGAGCAATACCTGGAGATCGCGCAAGGGCGTTCATTAGTACCTTGGAAGAATGGGGAGCCGCGATCAACTATTGCGATCCGCTCGAACATGATCAGCTAATGGGGCTGATTCAAGTTGGCGTCCACGCGGCAGTCATTTCCTACGCGCAATACCTGGTGAATCAGAAAGTTGATTTCAAACTCCTCGACAAGATATCGACTCCCGCCTCGCGAATCATGTGGTCAATGATTGCTCGCATGATCGGAAACGATCCATCTGTCTATTGGGAGATCCAAACGCAGAACGCCGCGGCTCAGGATGTCCGTGATGAGATGGTTCATTCGATAGGCTCCCTGAATGAGTTGGTCCAATCGGGCGACAAGAAATCGTTCGATAGACTCTTCGAGCGCCTGCGAAATGTGTTTGGAGATGACATGCAGAAATACGATCAGCTTGCAAATGAACTCTCCGATCACCCTATCCAGAAGAAATAGTAAATGAACTTTCCTGAAATCACTCTTAGCGCCTTCAAATAGGAACTCCCAATGAAGAACCGATCCTCGCAGGTACTTCTCATTCTGACTGTCCTTTTGATTCCGGCCTTACTCTCTCAGGTCAGCCTGAAAATTCCCGGATGGGTTATCGAGCGCTTCTTCTTCGCGTTGCTCGCATTGTTAGTGGCCCTGGTATTCGCAGCAATCTATTTTAACCACAAGGCCAACTCCAACACTGGCTCCCGGCCGGGAATTGCTCCCCTGCTGGAAGCAAAAAACTCGCTCCACGTGAAGCTGGCAGCGATCAATTTAGACATCCAGGAACTTAGTGAAACCAGACGGCAGCTTAGGACCTCACGATTCATCGCCACGAAGCTGCCTGTCAGACTGCATCTCTGGTGGCGGTTGATGCAACTGACTAGGCAAGACCAGGCGTTGCGCGAAGCTCTGGCACAGACGACCGCCCGCCTCGATGGTTTTGCGAGCGAACCAGCGCTTGAAATACAACAATTGCTTGTGCTTGCTGGATGGTCCCTCGATCCAGGCGAGATGGAATCACTCGGTCAGAACAAAGTCGAATTTGAAGTCCAACAAAAGCACGAGTCATTCGAACCGAAGCGAGTGCTGGTTCATTACTCGCGAGCGGAAGCCAGCTCCTCAGACGTTGAGGAATTAGGCAAGGCGATGACGGGAAGGGATTTCGACGAAGGGTGGTTGATCGCCCAGAAGTTTTTTGATCAAGCGCCTTGTCTTCAGGGTTCAGCCTCCTCGAGCGACCCAACAATCAGACTTTTCACGCCCGACGAGCTCTGTTTCAAACAGTTATTGAATTTGGAGCCCTACTTCGACTGGCTCAGGAAAGCTTATGAATCGTCCCAGGCAGCCAGGCTTAATGTAGAAATGATCGGCGACCTTCCCGAGTTTAATAGCGAAGGCAAGGAAGTTAAGTGCCCCCGGGAATCCGTAGAGCAGTACATCAACGATTGGTTGGGCCGGGAGGGTCGAAACAACATTGCACTCCTCGGCAATTTTGGCACTGGGAAGAGCTGGTTCTGCCTGCAGTTCGCAGGAAAGCAGATGATCGAGTACGCCAAACGATCCTGGCGGGAACGAATTCCAATTTTGATCTCACTCAAAGACCGAAACGATCTTGAACCGGAGGTTCTCATAAGGTCGTTTTTTAAAGAGCAAAACATCCGCTTCAAAGACTTTCCATTGTTTGAAGAACTCAACCGGAAAGGTAGGTTCTTGATTATTCTGGATGGTCTGGACGAGGCACATGGCCATGCCGACGAAGTCGAACTAACTAACACCCTCACAAAACTTTTGAAGTTGGCTGTTCCCAAAGGCAAGATCATTTTGACTTCACGACGAACGCTCTTTAAGAGCGGCTCTGAACGGGAGAACCTGCTTGGGCTACGCAATCATTTCAAAGTGATCCGGCTCAAGGGTTTTGATGATGCTCAGATCAAGAGGTTCCTTCGAAATCGGTTTCCTCGAGATTGGAAAACACATTGGGATCAGATCACGTCTTCCGGAGCAAAGAACCTTCTAAACCTGGCTAAGACACCGGTCATGCTGGAGATTATCCTCCAGGTATTCAAGGAGGGCTTTTCGCCCGGCAAGCAGCTCACAGTCGTTGATTTATACAAGAAGTACACAGACCTCTGGCTTGAGAAAGTAAGCAGAAACGACGGCAAACTTGACGATGCTAACCGGCGCCGCCTGATGCATGTCGTTGCCTGGAAGATGTTTGAAGACAAGCGATCTGAGCTTCACCACTCTGAACTGCAACCATTGATAAATGCAGCAACCGCCCAAGTACGCGACTGGCGGGATTACGAGGAACGCGAAAGAAGCGAGCTCTTGTCGGTAATCACCGATCTGGCGGCGACCGAAGAGACGGCTGAGGAAACGCCATTCGACTCCAATGTCCTTAATCGGTCGTTCCTGGTGAGAGATTCCTTGGGCAACTACTTTTTTGCCCACCGATCATTCCTCGAATACTTCGTCGCCCGTAAGTTGTGTCGAGACTTAAAGGAAGGGATCAAAGAGTCGTTTGCCATTAGAACTCTTTCGCCAGAAATAATCGATTTCTTGCGATGTATGGAATTTGACCCCCTCGTCATATTTCCGTGGATCGGCGAATCGCGCGGACAGAAATCTCCGCTGCACGGAAACCTGCTCACGATTTTGAACAAGAAGAACGTCGACTTGAGAGACCAGGATTTCTCTGGCTTGCACCTACAGGATGCAGACCTGGAAGGAGCCAATCTTGAGGGTTGCAGTTTTGCCGGCTCAACACTCAATTCGGTCAACGTC
>JANNON010000519.1:0-6521 GCA_031399105.1 Blastocatellia bacterium
GAACATCTCTGTAAGGTACGGCTCGCGACTAGCGGTTTCAGACATTTCTCTGCGGATGAATCCCGGTGAATTGACCGCGGTGGTTGGACCGAACGGAGCAGGGAAGTCGACGATGCTCCGCACTCTAAATGGCGGCTTGAAAGGCTGTTCGGGCGAGATCGTCCTCGATGACAAGCCTTTGGGCAGTTATCCCCGAAGCCTGGTCGCAAGACGAATCGCAGTCGTGGCGCAGGAAGCCGATTTGCGTTTTCCAGTGACGGTACTCGAGTTCGTATTGGGTGGACGGTTTGCCTGGGCCGGAAACGGCGCATGGGGATGGGAATCATCAAAGGATCTGGAATGCGCGCAAAGGGTCTTGCGCGAAACCGATCTTGAGAATTTGAGCGCTCGCCTACTCAGCGAATTATCGGGCGGCGAACGCCAGCGAGCCGTGCTCGCGCGAGCGTTGGCAACCGACGCTGCGAACCTCCTCCTGGATGAACCAACCGCAAATCTGGATCTGGCCCATCAGGCAGCCATTCTCGCGCTGGTACGCGGACGCTGCGACAGAGATCGCGTGTCGGCGCTGGTCGTAACGCATGATCTGAATCTCGCTTCAGAATTTGCCGATCACATCCTCCTGATGAAAGGAGGAACTACACTCGCCTATGGCACTCCTGCGGGCGTGCTTACTCCCGAATTACTGGGGCAGGCGTTTGCTATCGAAGTCTTAGTCGATGCACATCCTATTTCGGGTGTGCCCAGAATAACGCCGGTGCATAAGGCACTCGGTCTTTGAAACTCAGAGCGGAGAAACAGGGAAGACGGTCGAATGCCGTCACTGCCCGCGCAACTGTAAGCGGTACGAAGCTCCCAGACTCTAACCACTGTCTCGAGTGAGATGGGAAGGCAGGGAGCGATGGCGATTCCTAACGGAATCATATCCGCGAGTCAGGAAACCTGTTCGCTGCTCTTTTCGCTCGCACTGCGTCGGGCAGGAGAAGCTGACATGAATACACTTGGACACACGGTACGACTCCTTAACTGTGTGACGATGCTTATCGTTGCACTCTCGATTTCGAATCAAAGCCACGCGCAGACAAAGTCTGAAATTTCCGGAACGGTTACCGATGAGCAGGGCGCAAAGGTTGTGAATGCAGACGTGCGTCTTCTTTCTCGCGGGGGGATGCAACTGAGTGGCACCACCGATCAAAACGGTGCGTTTGTTTTTACCGGGCTCACGCAACGTGAATACTTACTCGAAGTTAATGCCAATGGATTTTCCAGTTTCGTCTCGGAAGAGATTTCGCTTGTGCGCGGTGAGTCGAAGAAGTTAGCAATCAAACTGAACATAGCCGCATTGAATGAGAATGTCGTTGTCACCGCCACGGGCACTGCGCAGCGAGTGGACGAGGTCGCAAAGGTTGTCTCCGTGCTCGACGCGCAACAGATCGAAGCCAAACATCTGCTGCAATTGACTGAAGACTTGCGTGGCACTCCAGGCGTGCGGATTCAGCAACAGGGTTCGCCCGGTGCGCTTACCACTGTGCGACTGCGCGGCCAAAGAGCTTTTGATACCGCCGTGTTGTTCGACGGCCTTCGCGTGCGCGACGCGTCCGACATCAATGGTTCGGCGGTCTCCCTTTTTACCGATCTGGCGCCGGCAAACTTTGAACAGATCGAAGTTTTGCGTGGCTCTGGATCGTCTATTTACGGCACGAACGCAATCGGTGGCGTTGTGAACCTGGTACCGGTGACGGGCGCGGGAGACTTGCATTTCGAAGCAGGCTTTGAAGGCGGATCCCTAACAACCTTCCGCGAGCGTTTTAAAGGTGCTGGCGGAACTACGCGAGCCGGCTATAGTTTTGCCTTGAACAGAATTGATGTGCGTAAGGGCATCGATGGTGACGATCAGTATGGAAACACAGTCGGTGGCGGGCGCCTGCAGTTTCATCCCACACAAGAGATCATGATCGCGGGCAACTTTTACGCAACGATCGGTAATGCTCGTACGAACGACAGCCCGTTCGCATTGCCGGCGGCGTTTACATCGGCGCAAAGTTTTCCGAAGGCAGTAGCGGGACTAAATTTTCAACCCGACTTTGATAATCCCGACCAGGGTCGCCGCAATCGTTTGTTGGTGGGATCGGTCAGACTGTCTCAGGAGATTAACGAGAAGGTCTCTTACTCGGTGGCTTATCAGCGCGTCTCAACTAACCGCAGAAACTACAACGGTCCTAACATCAATCCGGCGTTTCAGGCGTTCTATCCCTTTGGTGACTTTGAATTCATCAACGTAAACAAAGGATCGACCGATACGTTTGATGCTCGCGTTCAGTTTGCTTTCAGCCGTGCGAACGTAACCATGGTTGGATTCGAGTTCGAACGCGAATCTCTTTTTCAACAGGCCGTGCCTTCGTTCAGTGCTTTCAATAACACGACGGATCGCCAGCGAACCTACGCTATCTTCGGGCAGCATCAGCTCTCGCTTTTCGAAGATCGGCTGCAGTTCTCGGTCGGTATTCGCGGGCAGTTTTTTCGAGTCAACGCCGCGGATCGGCCTGAGTTTCTAAGTGCCATAGCACCGCAAGACTCAGTCACTGGCGACGGCGCTGTTGCGTATTTCATTCGTTCGACGAATACGAAGTTGCGCGCGCACGCCGGGAATGGTTTTCGCGCCCCGGCACTGTTCGAGCGTTTTGGAGCGGGAACGTTCGCGGGAGCTGGATTGACGCGCTTCGGCGATCCAACGCTCAAAGCGGAACAGTCACTGAGTGTCGATGCGGGAATCGATCAGCGATTGGCAAAGGATCGCGTACTGCTGGGCGTTACTTACTTCTACACCCGATTACAGCGAACCATTGTCTTTACCGGGTTTATCAATGATCCGTTGGGTCTGGGTCGCTTTAGTGGTTACGTGAATCGGCCCGGCGGGCTTTCCCGCGGCATCGAAACTTTCGCAGACACGACGCCTTGGAGAGGTGGTTCGATACGAGCGACCTACACATTCACGAATAGTGATCGCGCGACGGCGAACGGCAGAGTGCTACGTGAGTATGTAATTCCGAAGAATCAGGTGGGATTCAATTTGCAGCAGCGCTATCGCTCGTTCTTGATTAACTTCGACGTGAATCACACCGGCGATCACCTCGCCCCAGTGTTCGAAAGCAACTTTCCTTTCCGCATGGCAGAGCTGACCTTTTCCGGATATACGAAGGCGAATCTGTTCGCAGGTTATCAGCGTCGCGTTTCTGAAGGAGTGACCGCTGTGTTCTTTGGGGGAGGGGAGAATCTTTTTAATCAGACGTACTATGAAAATGGATTTCTAGCGCCGGGAATCCTGGCGCGGGCGGGGGTGAATCTTAAATTCTAGTGCGTTGTCCGTCTTGGTCCGTGGTCCGTTGGCCGTTGGCCGTTGTCAGTTGTCAGTTGTCAGTTGCTTGTTTGGTCTTCGGTCTTTGCATTTCTTAGCAGAGTTGAGTGTTCTACTGAGGAGCTCCCTGCTGATAACGAATCCAGACAAAAAGTCCAAAGACCAAACAACAAAGATAAGGCCACAACTGACCACGGACCAGGCCGGACAACGGACCAGGCCGGAAAACGGACAAAACAAATCAGGTTGCCGAGTGCGAGTTCGCGGGACGCAATTGCGTCAGCTTACCGAACTCGTCCTGGCAACCTGAAACTTTACTAGCCGCGAGTCTCCGCAGCTACTTCTTTGTAAACAGTCCCCCCGCTAAAAAGATCGCACCGAGTAGCACGTGAATTCCGTGGTCGGCGGTGCCAAGATGCAATGGCCCGAGCTCCCACATTTTCTCGGCTCCCGTCCCCATGGCAAAGCCAAGAATTCCGAGCGCAAGATAGACAACTCCAAAGATCAGACAGAATGCTCGGGCAGCGGACAACGATCCGGCGAAACCGAAATACAGCGCCGCAATGCCTGACACGATATGCACAAGGTTGTGGGGTGTGTCGAGGTGGGCGCCGAGCAGAGTCGGTGCGGCGAAGCCAGCTAGACCTATCAGCACGAAGACAACACCGAGAATCTTGCAAACCGTCTTTGCCATATTGGTATTCACTCTCCTTCGGGAAAGGTTTTGGAACCCGTGCAGTTGCGTTGAGGACTGCTAATGCAACCGCAGAACTACGAGGAATAACCTATTAACAGGATCGCGGGATTGGAAGGCCCTGTATATCAGACTCGCGCCGACCTTTGCAAAGTTTTTCCAGAATTATTTTGCCCGTGCTGATGATTTCAGCGGCAGTTTTAGCTGGTGCTATACTTCGTGCGTCAAGATCCAAGACAGTTTCAAGTTTCAAGTTTCGAGTTCGGATCCGGTTGAGAGGTTCCTGTAGCCCTTGCTCAAGAGCTTCGCGGATTTGGGCAGAACATTCGGATTGTGCATCGGAAAGCCGACACTCAAGAACGCGAACTCCAAACTAGAATCTAGAAACTCGAAACTCGAAACTAGATCCTTCCTCTTATGACTTGGGAAACTATTATCGGACTTGAGATTCACGCTCAACTGAGCACGAAATCCAAGATCTTCTGTGGCTGCTCGACTCGTTTTGGCGACGAGCCGAACGCAAACACGTGTCCTGTTTGTTTGGGTTTGCCTGGGGCATTGCCTGTGCTCAATCGCCGGGCGGTGGAATTAGGCGCGCGTGCCGCTTTAGCACTCGGTCTGAAGGTCAATCATCAATCCATTTTCGCCCGCAAAAACTATTTCTATCCCGACCTGCCAAAGGGCTATCAAATCTCGCAGTTCGACCAACCATTCTCTGCCAATGGCGAACTGGAGATCATGACTGCTGAACGCGATGCGGCTGGTCATCCGATTGAGTGGTTGCCAAAGAAGATCACGATTACGCGGCTGCATCTTGAAGAAGACGCAGGCAAGAATGTTCACGAAGGTTTACCCGACGTCGATCGGTATTCGTATATCGATCTCAATCGTGCCGGCACGCCGCTCGCGGAAATAGTTACTGAGCCTGAGTTCCGTTCTTCCTGGGAAGCGTACGATTACGTTAATCACGTACGGCGCGCGCTGCAGTGGGTAGGAGCGTCGGACGCCGACATGGAGAAGGGCAACCTTCGTTGCGAGGCCAACGTTTCCGTGCGGCGAATCGGAGAGGGCTTTGGCACCAAAGTGGAATTGAAAAACCTGAACTCAGTGCGATTCATGCAACGCGCAATCGAGTTCGAAGTTGATCGGCAGATACGTTTGCTCGAATCCGGCGGACGCGTGTCACAGGAAACCCGCCTCTGGGACGACCGTGCGATGGAAACTCGTGTGATGCGGTCCAAGGAAGAGGCACACGACTATCGCTATTTTCCCGAGCCGGATTTGCCGCCTTTGATTGTTTCCGCTGAGATGATCGAACGCGTCAAAGACTCGCTGCCGGAATTGCCAGAAGCGAGACGGCGGCGCTTCTCGGAAACATATGGGCTTTCGTTTAGCGATGCAGCGCAGTTAACGTCAGAAATTTCGCTGGCTGATTATTACGAGCAGGCTGCAGCGGCGGCCGGTAATCCAAAGACTGCGGCAAACTGGATCAGGTCTGAACTGCTTCGCGAGCTTGAGAGTGCGGGTGTCACTGCCGGTGAGTCACCCGTTCCCGCGGAAGAACTTGGCGCTTTGGTTCGTATGGTTGATGACGACAAGATCAACGGGAAACAGGCAAAGGATGTTTTGGTTGAGATGTTCAAGACCGGGAAGGGCGCTGCGGCAATCGTTGAGGAGCGTGGTCTGACTCAAGTTAGCGACACGGGTGAGATCGATCGAATCATTGAGGAAGTGATCGCAGCAAATCCGCAACAGCTTGCAGGTTACCGTGCTGGTAAGGAAGCGCTCTTCGGGTTCTTCGTTGGCCAGGTGATGAAGGCGTCGAAGGGCAAGGCCAATCCGAAAGTTGTGAACGACAGATTGAAGGGGAAGCTTGCATCGTAAGAACCCGTGAGTTAAGCGCGTGGTTACCAATGTGGGGAATGGAATCTGGCGGCTCTGCCGCTCGAGTTAAACCGAAACGCATTTATCAATCGGATTAGTATGGACCTAAAAGACAGAGTCGCAATCGTCACCGGTGGCACTAAAGGCATCGGCTTTGGGATAGCAGAGGCTCTTGTTCGCGAGGGGATGACCGTCGCGATCAGTGCGCGCAAAGAAGATGAAATAACGAATGCGGTCGCTGCTCTGACAGACACTGGACCAGGACGAGCAATGGGCTTTGTGTGCGATGTCCGCGACTACGAGCAGGTAAAGTCGTTCCTCGAAAAGACCGCGACTGAACTCGGCGGAGTGGATGTTTTGGTTAACAATGCAGGCATCGGAATATTTGAAACCGTCGCAGAGATGACGCCCGCAGATTTTCGCGCGATCATTGAAACGAATGTCATGGGCGTTTTCTATTGTTGCCACGAAGCGATTCCGCTGATGAAGAAACGCGGTGCCGGCTACATCATCAACATCTCATCGCTGGCTGGCGCGAATCCTCATCCCCGGATGGCCGCTTACAATGCTTCCAAATTTGGTCTCAATGGA
>JANNON010000582.1:0-7406 GCA_031399105.1 Blastocatellia bacterium
GGGGGATGGCAATCTGGCGCGCTACCGACAAGGGAAGTTAGAGATCTTTCCGTTCACGCATGACCAATATTCTCGGGTGCGCCAAGTCGCCGCAATGTCCGACGGATCTATCCTGGGAGTAACACCGTCAGGACTCGTCGGATGGAGGAACGGAACGCTACGGACGCTCAACGTACAGAATGGACTTCCGTGTGAGGATATGTATGGACTTGTGTCTGACGCTCAAGGTGCTCTGTGGTTATATACCGAGTGTGGTCTAGTTCAGGTAGACAATACTCAGTTGCAAGCGTGGTGGGAGCATCAGGACACGAAGGTTGTGTTCAGGCTCTTTGATGTGTTTGACGGGGCCCAGCCATCGGCCACTTCTTTCCAGCCGGCGGCTTCCAGAGGGCCCGACGGACGATTGTGGTTCAACAATGAAAGCGTCGTGCAAATGATCGATCCGGCCCACCTGGAGGGGAATGCTTTGCCGCCGCCAGTGCATATAGAGAGGATCGTTGCCGACCGGGAGAGTTATTTGCCTCGCCAGAATCTTGGTCTTCCTGCCCACACACGTGATCTCGAAATTGACTACACAGCGCTGAGCTTTGTAGCTCCACAGAAGGTGCGCTTTCGTTACAAGCTGGAGGGACGGGATGCGGATTGGCAGGAGGCGGGAATACGACGTCAGGCTTTTTACAGTGACCTGCGGCCCGGAACATACCGGTTTCGTGTGATCGCGTCAAATAACGATGGCATCTGGAACGAAGAGGGTGCAACGCTGGCTTTCAGCATTGCGCCCGCCTGGTATCAGACAAACTGGTTTATCGTTCTGAGCGTCATTACTGGTCTCTCCGTTGTCTGGGTACTCTACAGGTTGCGCGTAAGGCAGATCGCACACAGTATCAGCGCCCGTTTCGACGAGCGATTGGCCGAACGGACTCGACTCGCGCGAGAGCTTCACGACACATTTCTCCAAACAATCCAAGGCAGCAAGTTGGTGGCCGACGATGCGCTGGAACAGTCCGCCGATCCGGTCCGCCTGCGTAGCGCTATGGAAAAGTTATCGATCTGGCTCGGACAGGCAGTGAACGAAGGCCGGGCGGCGCTTAATTCTTTGCGCACCTCAACCACCGAGAAGAACGATCTCGCCGCGTCTTTTCGGCGGGCTACAGAAACATGCGTGCTCCAGGGATCAATAACGCCCACATTTTCTGTGGTCGGCGATTCTAAAGACATGCACCCGATCGTCCGTGATGAGGTTTATCGCATTGGGTATGAAGCAATCCGAAACGCTTGCATGCACTCCGGGGCAAGTCGGTTGGATGTCGACCTCAGGTATGAGCATGATCTTTTGGTCCGCATTACGGACAACGGCAAAGGCATCGTCCCAGTTATCATCTCCGGAGGGAAGGACGAACATTTCGGATTACAAGGCATGCGCGAGCGGGCCCTCCGCATAGGTGCCAAACTCACGCTCGACAGTTCTGCCGCATCAGGAACGGAGATTACGCTGGTCGTCCCTGGCGAAATCGCTTTCCCAGTACCAAGCAGTCTGGATTGAACTCCGGAAAATAACGCTTTCATATACAAGGTCAGGCATCGCCTCATCAGAAGTACCTTAGTACGCCTTTCCATCATCGTTCGTTCTTAATCCCCTTCAACCGACCTGCAGAAAAGTCTAGGCTAAATTCTAAAGTTTCTAATGTGTTGCGAAGTTCTCAGCGCCGCTACTCTCATCGAGATAACCAGCGGGAGAGAAAGCGCGCATTGAGCGCAAGTAACAATGCTACAAACGACAGGAGAACACGATGAATCAAGTAGGACAAACCATGGCCACGCCCGAAAAAGTGCTGTACACGGCGAAGGTCCATACCACCGGTGGCCGCGACGGCGGTGCCTCTCACAGCAATGATGGTCGTCTGGACATTAGGCATTCAGTTCCCGGTAAGCCGGGCACCGGGACGAACCCCGAACAACTCTTTGCTGCCGGCTGGTCAGCCTGTTTCGAAGGCGCACTGGGGATTGCGGCGAGCAAGATGAAGATTACTCTTCCAGCCGACCTGGCAATCGACGCCGAAGTGGACCTGGTCTTAACCGGCGATGCTTACACCATCCAGGGTCGACTTAACGTCAGCCTACCGGGATTGGACCGCGAAGTCGCAAAGGCGCTCACAGATGCCGCTCACTTGACGTGTCCATATTCGAAAGCCACACGGGGCAACATCAACGCGCAGATCAATCTAGTCTAAAGCCGATACCAACAGACTTCAGCAATCGACAGTCGTCCAAAAAGGAAAACCACTATGACCCAACTTAAAAAAAATCATTTCGACTTGTTCTCAATGTTCATAGCCGCAAGCGCCTTCAGTCTTCTTGTGCTTGCCGCTCCCTGCTACTCGCAGACTCTTGCGAGGGCCAATGCTGAGGGTACGGTAATCCCCGCGAAGCTGATCCCAGCGGCCGAAAACAAAGCAATCCGCCCCTTCCGCATTAACATTGCGGAAGCAGCGCTCGTCGACCTCCGTCAACGCGTAGTGGCGACTCGATGGCCGGACCGTGAAACTGTTGCGGACCAATCCCAGGGTGTGCAGCTCGCCAAGATCCAGGCACTCGTACACTATTGGGGAACCGACTACGACTGGCGAAGAGCAGAAGCGAAGCTGAACTCTCTGCCGCAGTTTGTGACTACGATCGACGGAGTCGACATTCAATTCGTGCACGTCCGCTCTCGTTACCCAAAGGCCTTACCACTGATCATGACCCATGGCTGGCCCGGTTCGATCTTCGAACTCCTAAAGGTGATTGGACCGCTCACCGATCCCACTGCATATGGCGGCCGTGCGGAGGACGCCTTTGACCTCGTTCTGCCGACGTATCCGGGCTATGGCTTTTCAGGCAAGCCCAAGAACGTCGGCTGGGGACCTGATCGCGTCGGTCGTGCATGGGACGAACTCATGGGCCGTTTGGGATACAAACGCTATGTGGCTCAGGGCGGCGACTGGGGTGCAATCATCTCCGAAGTGATGGCAGTGCAGGCACCCGCTGGACTGTTGGGCATCCACATCAACATGCCAGGGACCGTGCCACCGAGTGTTGTGAAGCTCGTCCGCAACCGCGAGCCAGTACCATCAGGCTTCTCCGATATAGAGAAGGCCGCTTATGCGTCACTCGACGTTTTCTATAACAAGGGCTTCGGTTATGCCGAAATGATGAATACCCGCCCGCAGACTATCGGGTATGCGCTCGCGGATTCACCGGTGGGTTTGGGCGCCTTCTTCTATGACAAGTTCGCGGCGTGGACATACAGCGGCGGCGAGCCTGAGCGGGCGCTAACGCGCGATGAGATGCTCGATAACATCACTTTGTACTGGCTCACGAACACCGGCACGTCCTCGTCCCGGTCCTACTGGGATGCAGCACAGCTCGGGGGAGGCCCCTTCACCGCGATCGATATACCAAAGGTTCCCGTCGCCGTTACGATTTTTCCAGGCGAGATCTACCGCGCACCGCGCAGTTGGGCAGAGCAGAATTTTCATAAGCTCATCTACTGGAACGAGGTGAACAAGGGCGGTCACTTCGCGGCGTGGGAAGAGCCGGAGCTCTTCGCCACCGAGCTTCGTGCGGCCTTTAGATCACTGCGCTAATTGGAAGAGGGACAGTCAAAGGAATATCAAGATGGACAAGTTACTGACAGCAGTTCTCGATGCGCACGGCGGATTGCGGGCCTGGGCCAAAGTCACGAGGATCACGGCTCGCATGTCGCTTGGTGGCCCCTTCTGGGCCGCCAGGGGCTGGCCCCACGTGTACTCGAATCAAACCGTCATAATCGATCCGCATCGTGAGCACATTACGTTTGCGCCGTTTACCGCGCCAGACCGCATGTCTGTGCTGGATGTCGGTCCCGAACGCGTGGCGATTATGACTGAGGACGGCAGGGTGGTTGAGGAGCGGGTCAATCCACGCGAATCGTTTCCGACCGCCTTTGACGCTGGTAGCACTCCGTGGGATGCGATTCAGGTGGCGTACTTCACAAGTGCGGCTGTCTGGAATTACCTGACTGTGCCGTTCGGCTTCATGCAGCCGGGCGTCGAGGCGCGAGAAATCGCCCCGTGGACCGAAGACGGGCAAACGTGGCGACGACTCGCGGTGACATTCCCTAAGACAATTGCGAACCACAACGCCGATCAGGTCTTCTACTACGATGATGCGTTCATGCAGCGGCGCATGGACTATTCGCCCGACGTGACGGGGAACCCGCCAGTTGCACACTACACGCACGATCACAAAACATTCGACCGCTTCGTGTTTTCCACGCGACGGCTCGTTTATCTCCACGACGCGGACGGCGTTGCGAACAAAGGGTTCGCGCCGATAACGATCGACGTGGCCGCCGTGACGGTGGCGTAAGCGCGTCCGTGGTTTTGTTCCGCATCTGGTCAAAATCGGACAGCACAACTGAGAGTGTTCACGAGAGGATTCGCCATGACAGTGCTCGAACAAGTGACAGACGACACAATGTCCCAATACACTACCCCCAACCGCGAGGTTGACACTCTTAAAGGGAGCAACTACTCGTACCGCCGCTACGGGAAGGAGGGAACAATTCCCGTCGTCTTCTTCCAGCACTTCCGCGGCAACCTCGACAACTGGGACCCGGCACTGGTTGACGACATTGCCGCGGAGCGCGAGGTGATCCTGTTTGACGCCAGCGGAGTCGGATTATCAAGCGGCACGGTGCCGCCCACTTTCCGGGAATTCGCGCGCGACGCCTTGGCCTTTATCGACGCTCTCGGCCTAACCAAGGTGGACTTGTTCGGCTTCTCAATCGGCGGGTTTGTCGCCCAGGAAGTCGCGTTGCAGCGGCCGCAGCTCGTACGACGCCTCATCCTTGCCGGCACCGGCCCAGAGGGTGGCCGAGAAATGCACGGCTGGAACAAACCTGCCCACGAGCATGCCATGAAAGACGTCCAGAGCGCCGAGGATGTCCTTTACTTGTTCTTTACTCAGTCGGGAGCGAGCCAGGCTAGAGGCATGGAGTTTGTGGGCCGCATCTTTGCGCGCACCGAAGGCCGCGATAGCATCCCGACCCTAAGCGCGCGCGACACACAAGCCGCGGCGATCATCGAGTGGGGAATCCGCGACTACAGCAAGCTCTCACGCCTTGAGAGCATTCGAGCGCCGACCCTCGTCGCCAACGGCGATAACGACGTCATGGTGCCGACGGTCAACTCGTACCTCTTGGCCGGGCACATCCCCAACGCCAGGCTTTCGATCTACCCGGACGCCAACCACGGTTTCCTTTTCCAGTACCCGCACGAGTTTGCGGCCGAGGTTAACGCGTTCCTTAATGAGTAGTTGGACGGCCCATACGACCAAACTGTATCGATCGGAGAGTTCAATGTCTGAAGAAATCAACCATAACCGTCGCCGCTTTCTTGGCACCTTTGCACTGACCATCGCCGCCGCCCAGTTCGGCATGATCGGTTCTGCCGATGCGCAGTCCATCGGAATAAAGCCGGCGGCCGTACCTCTGACCAAGCCTGGCACTAACACGTCATTCGGTTCGCTTAAGCAGATTGATGCCGGCGTTCTTAACGTTGGATACGCCGAAGCCGGGCCCGCGGATGGTCCTCCGGTCATTCTTCTACACGGTTGGCCCTATGACATTCATACCTATGTGGATGTCGCGCCCTTGCTGGCGGCGAAGGGCTACCGCGTAATCGTGCCCCACTTGCGCGGCCATGGCACGACGCGATTTCTCTCAAGCGCCACGGTTCGAAGCGGCCAGCAATCGGTGATCGCGGTCGATATCATCGCTCTCATGGATGCTCTCAGAATTGAGAAAGCGACCATCGCCGGTTGTGATTGGGGAGCGCGGACCGCCAACATCCTCGCTGCGCTTTGGCCAGAGCGCTGCAAGGCCATGGTCTCTGTGAGTGGTTACCTAATCGGCAGCCAGGAAGCTAACAAGATGCCTTTGCCCCCCAAGGCAGAACTCCAATGGTGGTACCAGTATTATTTCGCCACTGATCGCGGGCGAGCGGGGTATGAAAAGAACCGGCGCGACTTTGCCAAACTCATTTGGCAACTTGCCTCGCCGAAGTGGGCCTTCGATAACGCTACGTTCGATCGGAGCGCAGCCTCCCTGGTCAACCCGGATCACGTCCAGATCGTAATCCATAACTACCGCTGGCGACTGAGCCTGGCTGAAGGTGAGCCCAAATATGACACGCTGGAAAAGAGGCTTGCTGAAGGCCCGGTCATCACCGTGCCCACCATTACTCTTGAAGGCGACGCCAATGGTGCGCCACACTCGGATGCCGCTTCCTATGCAAAGAAATTCTCGGGCAAATACTCGCATCGAGTAATCACGGGCGGCGTTGGTCACAATCTGCCTCAAGAAGCTCCGCAGGCCTTTGCGGAAGCTATTGTTGCAGTCGACGCGAATTGATCGGCTGTTGCGGACCGATTCTTATTCATAGAGCGCCTTCGTGAGTCGATAATTACGCGGGGCCCGTTCCAAGTTGCTGGAAGCTGCGGAATGTTAGTTTCGATGGCGCAAGCATGGCAGTTGATTGGTGGAATGCCGTTAGCCGAAGGAGTATTGGCACTCCAAAGAATCTTCAAACAAGTTTTTGGTGTCTGTTTGGTGTCTATTATTGGAGAGCACCAGAGAGACTAAAGAGAATCAGAGAGACTTTAGAGAAATTTCTTAAACCGAGCTGGGTTAACCAGTTGTAAGCAACTCCCTCGCGCAGAATAAGTTAGAGAAGGAAGGGAAGTCGATTCCCCCCTTCGGCACGCCAACTCTAAATACGGAAGACAGGAGTTCACCCTGATCTTACAATACCCTTAATCCTCATCTGTACCGCCCCAGCTACCACCACTTTCTCCTAACCCTCCTCGGGCCAGTTTCTGTTCAGCCGTTAGCTTCGTCTAGTGTACGGGCACGGTAGATGCTTGAAGGCCAGGGATGCTGGCGATGGGAGCGATTTCACGTCGCCGGCGACGAGAGCGTGGGGACATTTGCTCCAGCTGTGGGGCAATTGTCCCGGCAATAATGCTTTCCGGAATTGTCGTTCATAACGTCAAAATCCTCCAGCACTGGCCGCCCGCCTTCATCCCTACCATTTCAAACCTGAGGAAGCGTCCGAAAGGGATCTAATTGATGAAGTTATCTGGGATCGAAACACCTGAAATTCTGCTCGTAGATGACGAGTTGCACTTTCTTGACAGTCGTCGTGAACTCTTGCGCAAAGATTATCGGGTGCACGCCACAGACGATCCTCACTACGCCCTTAAGCTACTCGAAGAACGAAACATCGCGGTCGTTCTTTGCGATCAGAGAATGCCGCAACTTAGTGGCGCCGAATTGCTACCAGAGCAGCCAGAATCAAACCGGACACAGTGCGGATTCTCTTGAC
>JANNON010000675.1:0-4816 GCA_031399105.1 Blastocatellia bacterium
GCTAAAGAAGATCTCCTGTGACCCGTCAGTTCCTCTTCGCAAGAGGATCAAGGCGAAGCCACAAAAGAAGCGACCAACTAGCGCTGCGCGCACGGCAGCTGCGAATCGGGCAACTAGGAAATGAACCAGCCAAATGCTGCGATTCTCGCAATCGGGTCGCTGGTGTGGGACACCGACGATGCGCGTCGGCGTTGGCGTACAACCAACGTGACGATGGGTCGCGCGATCCCGGCACGTGTCCCGATCATGTATGGCAGAAGGTCAGTGAAGCGAGGGAAAACGTTCACAATGACGTTTTCGACTGGCCCCGGCTGGGAGGCATTGATTCTTCCACTGAAACGCGGCATCGATTCTTTCGATGATCTTGTCAGGTGTGCTCGCGGCCTTTGGCAGGCGGAGAGCGGTGGTCACGCTTCAGGACCGATCTGTGCACCTTGGGGAAGAGTTGCAATCCGATTTGGCCGCACTAACCGGGCACGACGCCTTGCGAGCGAGTGGAGCACGTTCAACCGGAATCAAGGGTGCGCCACGATCGCCGGTGCTTCTGATGACGGACGATTGCTTGCCCCAATCCGCGCAGTACGCGGAAGGTTGCCGCGTTTTGACGTGATTCTTGCGGCGGCCACCCAACCGACAGACACGGCTGCGACCGTTAGTGAGATCGGTGCAGCCTGGTGCGAGCAAGCCGAAGGATACGAGCACTACCTCTTTCAGAACATTGTCCATGGCATTCGAACCAGGATCGACTCCTCGCTTCTCCGCTTCATTGACCAGCAGGCACCGGCCTGGAGCACGACTTCGAGTCCCTTTCGCTTGGCTGCGCGGCGACTTGGAGTAGTGCTAAGCAAGCGCGCGCGTCCGAAAAGCAAATAACGGCCTAGTGATGTCCGAGTCACTTCGGAACCTCGGAGCTCACTCTGAAACCGTTTCGATCCCGTGCCAGGAGAAGGCGATGGCAACGTTACTCAACGAATCCTGTCCGCTCTGTGAAACCGCTGCCGAATACTGCTGGGTCGACAGCCGCAACAGAAAATATTTTAAGTGTCCGAAGTGCACATTCTTTCAGATATCCACGCGCGCCCAGAAAGTGCTTGCCACGACTTCGGCTGAGCGAAGGAAGCGGTATGCGGAACAGGCACCGAAGGCACCTGCGGACCATCTGCTAGTCATTCGCATGCCCGACGCGGAGCGGAGAGCGGGGTCGACCGACATCTTGCAGGCGTCATACGTCTCCAAGGCAGACCTCCCATTAAACTGCGAGTAGCCGTCGCGGCGGCTATCGGTGCCGGAGTCACTTTCCGAACCGCGGAAGTCACTCTGACATCGCTGGCGGTTATGCTGATGCGAATTCCCGAAGGACGCTCATCTCCCCATGAAGCTGCTTCAGCACATTGAGATAGAAGGCTTCCGCTCGCTCTCGCAGGCAAAGCTTCAAAATCTCGGGCGCCATACAGCGCTAGTCGGAAAGAATTCGAGCGGAAAGTCAAACGTGCTGCGCGCCCTCAATCTTTTCTTCAACCAAGAATCCGCACCCGGCGTGCCTTTGGACTTCGATCGTGATCTTCACTTTCGACCGAGCCGAAAGCAGAAGAAGCGAATCTCAGTTGCGGTCGACTTTACTCTCCCGGAGAAGTTCAATTTTCGCCAAGGCCTTGAGCATCTCAAGAAGCTCGGAACTGAATTTCGCATTCGTAAGGTATGGGAACTTGACAGGCTGCAAACGACGGTCCGCGCTGAAGTGACTAGCAATGGTAAGTCTCGGGTGGACGCTGAGCAGGTCGCGCGAGAGTTCTTGAGCCTCGTCGTATTTCGCTATATTCCCAATCGAACTGTGCCCGCAGAGATGCTTCGAGACGAAAGTCAGGCGGTTGCCGGCGCAATCTTCAAGAAGTTGAGAGACGCGAATAAGGCCGCGGATGTCTTGAAGGGTCTGTCAGAATCGGCCGAGAAGCTGCTCGTCTCAACTGCCACCGCCCTTCGGGTCGCCGGTGCACCACTCACGGAACCCAATATCGCTACCGCAAGCACGCTCGGAGAGATGCTGAGCATGACTGGGTTTCAAGCGAAAGGCCTTAACGGTGCAGTTGTCAGGGACGAAGATTGGGGCGCTGGTCACCAGGCATTCTTTCTGCTGAATCTACTGAGGGAAATCGACACTGACTATAGTCGGCAGTTTGGTTGGCGCCAAGCGTGCGTCTGGGCAGTAGAAGAGCCGGAGTCCGGATTGCATCATGAATTGCAGACGCGCTTGGCGCAGCAATTGATGGATTGGACCGACGATGCAAAGCGTCGGCTTCAGATCATCACAACAACGCACTCGCCCGTGGTCGCTATGTCAGCGGATCGGGGATACTGGGTCGAAATCGGTGAGACCTCGACCGATCTGAGACCGTGCGAAATTGTAGAGCTTGTTCGAGCTGCTGAAAATCGCGGAGTATCCCCTTACCTTCATCCTGCGCTCGCTTTTCCATTTCATCCCGTAGTGCTCGTCGAGGGCCCGATCGACGAATCAGTGCTGAATCATGTCGCACGTCTCGTTGGACGAGGCCAACTACGTTTTATGAGCTTGCCCTCAATGGATGAAGACGAACCGGGGGCAGGTATCGACAGCATCATCAACTACGTTAAGCGAAACAAGGAAGTAATTTCGCGTCGACAGGTCGAAGCACCCCTGATAGTTTTGGCCGATTGGGACGTCAGTGGCGAGAAGCTGAAGCGAATAGGTTCTGCGTTTGGTGATGCAGCTTCCCGCCTAGTGCTCCAGCAGGACGAGAATCTTGCCAATCCTGCACTTGGTAAGAGTTTTCGAGGTATCGAGCGGTACTACCCTGAACGAATTATTCGGGCTGCCCACGACGCGGGAGAGATCGCGGTTGCATTTCCTGTGGGGGCCGCATGGTCGGTCAGCGCCGACGAGCTATCTCGCTCGAAGAATCGTCTAATGCTGAGACTGATGCAAACGCACGACATCGAGGAGCTCAGCCACCTTGTCGGACTGGTTGAGCAATGTTATCGGGCGAGCGTTTCCAGCGCCAACGAACAATTGGAACTGCTTTCCCGCGCCAAGCACGCACCGGGAAGACCGCGAACCAGGACAACCACAATTCAGTAGATCTCCGACACCGATTCGGGGTCTTTTCCTACACGCGGCGCGTTCCGGCGGGTGAAAGCTCGTCCCATCACAGTTGACGGAGCTAACGGTGTCAGAGTCACTTTCCGAGGTGCGTAAGTCACTCTGACACCGTTCGCTGTCTCTTGGCATAGGATGACTCGTAAATGGCTAAGTCGGCAGCACGGGAACACACACGCAAGAGGGTCGCACGGGCGACCCGTTCAACGGGCGCAGCACCGCTTCCGAGGAGCAATTCGCTAAACCGCAGCCTCAGCGCCGCCAAAACGGCCAAGCAGGACGAGTTCTACACCCAGTATGTCGACATCCAGAAGGAAGTCGAAGCGTACTTGGAATACGACCCCGACACCTTCCGCAATAAGATCGTCTACTGCAACTGCGACGACCCATTTGAGAGCAATTTCTTCAAGTACTTCGCCGCAAGCTTCAATAGGCTCGGGCTGAAGAAACTCATCAGTACCAGCTACGATGGCTCCCCTATCGCTGGGCAGATGACGCTTTTTCCTGAATACAACGAAGGACAAAACGGTAAGCGTCAGAAGCCCAAGGCCATGGCCGTTATCCTAGAGCACGTGAAGGACGAGGACGGCGACGGCGCCGCGAACATCACTGACGTCGAGCTTTTCCTCAAACGTAACAAGGCTGCCCGCATCGCCCTCAAAGGCGACCCGGGCCAATACCCCGGCGGCGACTTTCGCAGCTCTGAGTGCGTCGCCTTCCTCAAACACGCCGACGTCGTCGTCACCAACCCGCCGTTCTCCCTGTTTCGTGAGTACGTCGCGCAGCTGTTTGCGCACAAGAAAAAACTGCTGATCATCGGTAATCTGAATGCGATCAAGTACAAGGTGGTCTTTCCGCAGTTTCAGAACGACAAGCTCTGGCTTGGCCCAACGATCAGCAGTGGGGATCGTGAATTCCAAGTGCCTGACCATTACCCGCTCAATGCCGCAGGTTGGCGAGTGAATGAAAGTGGAACGAAATTCGTCCGGGTAAAGGGCGTTAGGTGGTTCACTAACCTAGACCACGGGCGTCGCCATCAAGCTCTGAACCTCATGACGATGGCCGAGAACCGGAAGTTCAACAAGAAGCTTGAAGGAAAAAATGCTTACGCACGGTTCGACAACTACGACGCAATAGAAGTGCCGTTCACAGACGCTATACCTGGCGACTACAAAGGCACGATGGGCGTTCCAATTAGTTTTCTCGACAAGCGCAACCCCGATCAGTTTGAGATAATTTGGCAAGCGAGCGGCAATACTCGTGCTTCCACACCCAGGAAAATTCTGGAGCAGATGGGCTACTGCCCACACCCTGACGATCGAGGCGGCTGCGCGATTCTTGCGGGTCGGAGGACGTACGACAGAATCTTTATCCGCCGACGCACCGGGGTCGCAGAACGGGGGAAGAAGAAGTGAAAACTACGCTCCGCACCGACCTCACTGTCGCCGAGATCTGCGACGGTTTCGTTTTCAACCAACTCGAAGGCAAGGGCCTGTATGGCTTGGGTGGAAAGCTCACGATTCAGCCGGAATACCAGCGGAACTACATCTACGCCGACGGGGGTGGAAAGAAAGAGCAAGCGGTCATTCACTCGCTGCTGGCGAACTATCCGCTAGGGCTGATCTACTTCAATAGGACCGCGAAGGACAAGTTCGAAGTGCTCGACGGCCAGCAGCGCATCACCAG
>JANNON010000677.1:0-3371 GCA_031399105.1 Blastocatellia bacterium
TTGGCGTGCATTCGCTCGACGGTTTTGGAATCGCCCGGAAAGACGAGGCCATCCGTGCAGCCGGCGTTTGTTTGCATTATGCGCAGGAGACTCAGCGTACCGGCGCTACACACGTTTGCGACCTCGTCTATTTTGAACCTCAGGATCATCTCGTACTCGATAACGTAACGGTCCGCAATCTTGAACTGGTTGAATCGTTAGGCGGCGCGGCAGGGCGCGCACTTCTTAACGTCGTCGATGAAACTGTGACGGGAATGGGAGCGAGACTGTTGCGCTCATGGATGCTGCGGCCCTGTGTGAAACGAGGTGAAGTCGAAGCGCGCCTCGAAGCGGTTGCAAATCTGCATTCGTCTCATGCCGGACGTGACAAGTTGCGCGCGCTGCTCAAAGAAGTTTCCGATCTCGAGCGGCTCAACGGCAGGCTCAATCTTGGTTCAGCCAATCCGCGAGATCTGAATGCGATTCTGAAATCACTCAACCAAATTCCGGCCCTCCGCTCGCTGCTGTCTGCGTTCCCTGCTTCCCTGCTGCAAGTACTTTCCGAAACTGCTGAAGAGTTACCGGAAGTGCGCGCCTTGATTGCCAAGGCGATCAGCGACGAACCGCCAGTTAAGTTGAGTGAAGGTGACACGATTCGCACTGGCTACTCAGTCGAACTCGATGAGCTGCGATCGATCAGCCGAAACGCCAAGCAGACCATCGCGGCGCTCGAAGCGACCGAACGCGCACGCAGTGGTATCGGCAATCTGCGCATTCGCTACAACGGTGTGTTTGGCTATTACCTCGAAGTTTCAAAACTGCATGCGGCGCGCGTCCCTGCTGACTACGAACGCCGGCAAACACTCGCAAATGCCGAGCGCTTCACGACTCCTGAATTGAAAGAGTGGGAGAAGAAAGTCCTCGGCGCCGAAGACCGAATTATTCAGTTGGAGACCGAGCTGTTTCAGAGCGTGTGCCGGGAGGTCGCGGCTGAGACGAAACGCATCCTCGCAACTGCGCGCGCCGTAGCGGCCCTTGATTCACTGGCGGCGCTTGCTGAAACAGCCGCCAGAAGACGTTACGTTCGTCCGCAAATGCACGACGGCGATGAGATTGAGATTATTCAGGGGCGTCACCCTGTGATCGAAGTTTTCAACGATGGACCGTTTGTTCCGAACAGTCTCTACATGAATAACTCGACTGATCGGCTGCTGATCATTACGGGACCAAACATGGGCGGCAAGAGCACCGTGCTCAGACAAACGGCGCTCATCTCCGTGCTGGCCCAGATGGGCAGTTTCGTTCCGGCGGACAAAGCGCGACTGCCGCTGTTCGATCGCATCTGGACCCGCGTGGGCGCCTCCGACGATCTGACCCGGGGCCGCTCGACGTTCATGGTCGAGATGACTGAGACTGCGGCGATATTGCACAGCGCTACTCCGCGATCGCTCGTGTTGCTCGATGAGATTGGGCGTGGTACCGCAACGTTTGATGGCTTGTCGATCGCGTGGGCCGTGGCCGAATACCTTCACGATTCCTCCGAACACGCGGCGAAGACGTTATTTGCGACTCACTATCACGAGCTGACGGAACTCGCCGAAAGACTCCCGGGAGGTCAGAACTATCAGATCACTGCTACTGAGCGGGAAGGTGAAGTGGTGTTTCTGCATAAGCTCGAGCGAGGACGTGCGTCTAAGTCTTACGGCATTGAAGTAGCTCGACTCGCGGGGTTGCCGCCGCCGGTGCTTGCGAATGCGCGTGATGTGCTGGCGCGACTGGAGCGTTATGAGCTGGATGTATTTGCGGAGGAAGACGCAGTGGCCGCACAGAAGCTGGCGTTGAATACAGCAGCAGCCGAGTCTGCCACGTCGCGGCTTGCAGCGGGCGACAAAACTGACAGCGGCGCTGGCGCAAGCCACGATGATGCTCTTCATGCCGCGGCAACGCGCGCCGGACGCAGACGGATGGCGGCACAGGTATCGTTATTTGATCTTGCGAACCAGAAGGTGGTGGACGAGATTCGCGATACTGATCCTGATGCACTCACCGCTGACGAGGCAAAGGAACTGTTGCGCACGCTACGAGCACGATTAATCTGACCACTCGAGCGACCACATCTCACAGTCGGGAAGGGCGGTTTACCTCCGCATAGCTTGTCGACACTCTTCTGCAAGAACTCTTACAAGTTTTCAAAGTTAAGGAATGCCAACCTCAGCTTGATCTAAGAACAACCCTGACTTCAAACTGCAAGTATCTCTCAAACGGCTTCCTCACAAGCTTATGGCTCGCAAATGGTCAAACCTCAATCTTCCCGGCGCGTTGCATTTTCTTACTGGGAATGTGGTCAATCGAGTTCCTGCTTTCACCCAGGAAGCATCTTGCACCGCATTTCTAGAAGTCAGTCAGAAACTGCGTAAAGAGTGGCCAGCAAAACTCATCGCTTATGTCCTAATGCCTGAACATATGCATCTCATCGTTAACCCACGCGACGGCGACATCAAAGCCTTCTCGGCTGCGCTGAAGAGTCTTTCTGCAAAGGCCATACTCGAGGTGAATCCTGACAGACGATTCGTTCGAAAGAAACCGGACCGAGATGGTTCTGTTCACCAGGTGTGGCAGGAGAGCTTCAAGGCCTTGCCTTTATGGAGCGAGTGGATGATCTGGCAGAAGATAAATTACATCCACGCGAGCCCAGTCAGAGCGCGCCTGGTTTGCTCGGCAAAGGAATATCGTTGGTCGAGCTTTCGCGCGTTTTACTCAAGCGCTGGCGAACCATTGGTAGTCGATCGGGACTGGTGGTGGCCGGATGATTCGGAGAAACTCACTAAGTCAATGAAAGAGCTCGGTTGGCGAACCTACCACAAGAGATCATAAGCGGGATTTCTGCCGAACAGTTGCGGGGGTAAACCGCCCTTCCTAACCTTGAGCTGAGGGGACTTCAAGTATTCTCTGAGAGTCACGGGTGTTGTTCGCTGCTTCTGTCTTCTGTTCGCTATTTGCTATTCGCTGGTCGTTATCTTCTTTATTTCTTGACCCACCCAATACAACTAAGGTAGAAAACTTTTGTTGGCTTCTTTATTGAATTCTCCCGACGCAAACAGCCGGAGCTAACAAGGAGCCGCTTTCGTTTAGCTAACACATGCCATCGGATTCGCTTTATTCCCTTCCTCCCGAACAACAAGTAGGACAACTTTTCTACATCGGCCTTTCCGGCACCGAACTGGATGACGAGACGCGCGAACTCATTCAGCACGTTCAGCCGGGCGGCATAATCCTCTTTGGGCGCAATGTTGCGAGCCCGCAACAAGTAAGAGATCTGCTCGACGGCATTCGCGAAATGCTGCCCATCGAACCGCTCTTCGGTATCGATCAGGAAGGCGGCCTCGTCGATC
>JANNON010000185.1:0-10900 GCA_031399105.1 Blastocatellia bacterium
TCTTTTGCCAGCGAATCTTTCCACTCTTGGCTTCGAGGCAGGCGAGGTCGCCGTCTGAGCCCAACGCGTAAACAAAATTTCCCTCGACCGTCGGAGTTGAGCGGGCCTTTGCATACGGCGGGTTTTGATTCGGATTTCCTACGTTGCCTACCCGCGTTGTCCAAATGGGTTTTCCATCCTTAGTTGAAAGAGCCTGAACGAACTCATTCTCCATTCCGCGATTACTCATCAGGTAGATTCGCGATCCGACAACCGCCGGCGTTGAATAGCCGTCACCGATATCGTTCACTTGCCAAAGCAGCTTCGGTCCCTCTTTAGGCCATTGCTTTGAGACCAGTCTCGGATGACGTTCCGTTACGTTGCGGACCGCGCCACTGAGGCCAGTCGGAATGCGAAGAGCTCATCCGGGCAGACATTGGAAGCGACATGGCCAGGACGCACAAACACAGCGCTGCAACGGAAGTTCGAAATAGTGACTTCATTGTCTGCTCCTGATGGGTCTAACGGCTTAAGGGATCTTACTGCTCTTCGCGAATACGATCTGAGGCAGGAAATGTTCCTTTAGAGAACTGCCGGCGACGGTTTGCGTAAGCGACAAGCGAGAGGTGTATAGAGTCAACAAGCAAAGCTTGCCGCGATAGTGCACGACACGCAATGACGGTGAAGCGTCGCGTCACAAATACCCACCAACTGCCGTTGGTGGATCGTTCAAGCTCAACCTAACTAAAAGCGGCAAACGCTGACTCGCAAATCCCACCAACGGCAGTTGGTGGATTGTTCAAGTCCGACCTACTCACTCAACCATTTTTTAATCAGCGCCGTTGACATCTGGCCGCACGTTCCGGCGTATGCGGAAGCTTGCCATAACTGATTCAAGCCAACATCTATCAAGGCCGTCGGATACCGCTGTCCAACAAAGTACTGAGAATTATTTAGGAGCATCAAGACGCACTCCTCGATACTCTGCTTTGGCACAATTCGAATAAGAAAATGAACGTGATCTGGAAGAAAGCTTATTTGGTCAATTGCAAAGCCACGTTTTTTGGCAACTTTAAGCCAGTATTCGCTCAAGGCTTCACCTAAGTTGGATCTG
Organism: Blastocatellia bacterium; assembly: GCA_031399105.1. Classification (GTDB taxonomy): domain Bacteria; phylum Acidobacteriota; class Blastocatellia; order Pyrinomonadales; family Pyrinomonadaceae; genus PSRF01. The sequence continues at coordinate 1,094 of JANNON010000185.1, forward strand.
AAAACACCCTTGCGCTGATAGGTAGCAACTACTACGTGGTGATTCAACTCGAACACTGAATGCGCAGCTTGGAGGCTGACTGGGATAACGGCGCGATAGCGGTAAACCGGCGACAAGAGTCGCGATGCGTAACCGTGATGGCTGGCTTGCAGCTCAAGATATTTCTGGACGGCGTCGATCCGCATCCGGCCAGTGCTTCTTGCAAGGAAGCCCCGCGCCCAGAGCGGTGGACTCAGCTTGAGCTGCAATCCACATTCGCGCGATGAGTTCGCTTTGATGGTCTGGATGACCTTCGAAATCGCCTGGCTTGGTCGAAGGCTGATCAAACAGCGAAATTGATCCGGATAAGTTTGGGTTTCCAGCAGATGATATTCGTGTCGCTGACAAATGTCGCTGACCACCGCTGCCAAGAGATCAGACTCGTGCTTCAGCACAAATACTTTTTTCCTGAGATGGGTTCGGAAGCAAAGGTAGTAATGGAGCTGGTATGCCCACGATAATGCCGGAAGAGGTGTGAGGAGCATGGGCCGAGGTTATGATCAGTCATGCCCTTAGGAATAGGCTTTTGGTAAGGTCAGGCAGTTTCTTGTTTAGCCGATTTTTTTGCATCCCGGTCTTCTAGTGGGCCTCGCCGGCTTTTAGGGCAAGTTGGATCGACGAGCTGCTGAGGGATGGCGAGCACTGGGACTGGCGGGATCGTAGGTTGGGTTTGAACGATCCACCAACTGCCGTTGGTGGGATTTGCGAGTTGCGCGTCTCGGGTTTCCTGTTAGGCTGGATTTGAACGATCCACCAACTGCCGTTGGTGGAATTCCTACTTCAGGTTTAGTACGTTGCCGTAGGTTAGTTTGAACGATCCACCAACTGCTGTTGGTGGCATTTGCGTATTTCGGGATTGGTGCCTCGACGTTGGGTTGTACTCGACCAACTGCTGTTGGCCGCTCCGAGTAGAAACCGTTCATCTGCCGATCGCCAGTGGTAGCCGAGCGGCAACCTTCGGCTGAGGACGTTGCTCCTTCAGCGCTAAGACTCGAAACATTACTCACGTCGATCGCGCAAGATCGATAGATACGCACTCCACGGTCCAGTTGATTTCGTGTAGACCTTTGCCATCGTTCGGGCTATCTGGGCGATGTGATCCAGATCGTGTACAACCCACGTCGCCAGGAGTTGACCAAGCGTGACTTCCCCGAGTTCGGGATGCATTCCCTTGCGATCGAAATCTTCCGTCCGCAGATTCATTTCAGCCAAAATAGCCAAATTCTCTCGTCGTAAGTGAGTGAAGATCTTGAGCAGTTCTTGAAGACTCTTGCCCTCGCTTTCGGTGAACTGGGCCAGCCGGTTGAAAGTTGCAAACGGTCGCGCCTCGCCTGCCAGAATCTGCCGCGTGCGCGGGATCCAGTCGGTGCGCTCGCCATGTATGAGGTGCCCGATAACGTCATAAGGCGACCAGGTCTTTTCGCCTTCAGTCGCGTTTATCCAGGTGTTGGGCAAACCGGTGAGCAACGCATCCAGGGCGTTGGGCGTTCGCTCGAGAACCATCACCGCGTCCCCAAGATTGAATCCATTACGTTTCATTGCTTTAGGACAGTTCGCCTTTAAACAGTCGAATCTATCTTAGCGGGCCGGTCGCTATCGCTTGCGGTTCTGATTGCTTCGCCAATATCTCGAGTTGTACGAGGACCCGCGGGGTAAGCCACCCTTCCTTACAGGTAGTGCTCCGTTAGTGTGTTGGTCGAACCGTACAGTGGCAATGAAGTCAGTACCGAAACGCGGTAGCGTCGGGTCACTGCTCCGGATATCGACCGTCATGCATAGTCCTGCTCCTGGTCATTAACCAAAGCCTCGATTGCCATTGAACCTCGCCGACAAGACCCGACGCTACCGCGTTTCGGTACTGACTTCAGCGCAACAGCTCTATCCACGGTGCCTCTTAACATCTTTCCGCCATTCCGGCAGCTCGTTTCGGATCCACTGGCGCACTTTTGGAGTCGTCGTGAGGCGCGGCTCGGATTGCGGCTTCCGCGTCCTCAATCGCTTCGGCGAACTTTGATAGATCGAAACACCAACAAAGCACAAAGTTCTAAGTTCCTCTTCATGCAATCAGTGGACTTGCTTATATCGGCCGGCTCTCCAGCTTTCCTCTCCTGATCCTGTCGCCAAGATCAATATTGATTGACGGAATAGCCGGAATCTCTATGCGCGGTGTGCGGATGTTGATTTCGGGCATCTCAGGTATTTCGATTCGCGGCATGATGACTCGCGTTCCCACTTGTCCTGGGGCCAGGATTGTCCGGGGACCTTCTTTCGGGGTCACGGTAACGTTGCGCTGATTCTTGTTGCGAACCAGGGTCAGCGTGACATCACCTTCCTTCTTCTTGTTGATAGCTCGAGAAAGATCTCCTGAGCCTTCAATCTTCTCGCCATCTACCGCCGTGATGATGTCGCCGGCCTTGATACCAGCTTTTGCCGCAGGACTATCGTCGGTGACTGCCGTTACCAGCACGCCCGTTCCTTCGGCAATCCCAAAATATTCCGCTAGCTGTTTCGTCAAAGGCGTGGTGCTGATGCCAACGCGCCGGTTGTTTCCGAAGGAATAGCTAAAATCCTTGCCGTCCTTACCAATGCCGTGACCCCAAACTTCGGCTCCCGGTAACTTCATGAAGTTATCGAGCGAATTTGTGTAAGTGTTAGTTCGCTTTCCTACGGTCACGGCCACATCCTGCTCGGCGCCGCCGCGGCTGATTACGAGACGCACTGATTGGTCGGGAGCAACTTCGGAAACAAGCCGATTCAGCTTCCGCACGCTCGTTACGTTCTCACCATCGAAGCGCAAGATTACGTCGTCTTTCCTTAATCCGGCCTTCTCCGCGGGGCTGTCTTTAACCACACTGGTGATTCCAACACCGCGTACGTCACGTAATCCATAACGTGTCGACTTTTCCTTGTCGATATCTTCCGCATGGACGCCGAGAAAGCTGCCGCCATCGACGAAAAATGAGAACCCCTCTCCGAATGCTCGGGCCGGTGGTGCGGGTGTCGCGGGCGTCGAAGAAGTTGAAGGAGCGGCTGGCGCGGCCGGCGGCGATTGCTGCGCAAAGACAAAGCCGGCTGATAATACGAAGGAGACGAGAAGAGAAATCCTTGGTCTAAAGCTCATAAATAGAGAGTCCTCCGGAAAGAATTTACGGGTTACACGCTTCATATTGGTGGGAGTTCCGAAAAAGAGAGTAGACGAAAGCTAGCGACAGGTTATTAAGAAAGAGCTTTGTGCTTTGTGCTTTGTGTTCTGAGTTTGAGCTTAGCGCTTTGAGTTTTGGCTGAAAAAACCAGGAACAAAAGCGCAAATTACAAAGCTCAAAGTTCTAAGTACAAAGTACAAAGCTCTTCTTAATAATCTGTGGACGGTTTAAAGCGGGCGGTAGACTTCTCGTTCACCGGCAAGTTCGACTGCAATCTTCCCTTCAGAATGAGCGAGATCGAGATGAGCGACCGCCTCGGACACCGCGAGGAAACGGTGAACGTCATCAGTTTCGGGAAACATTTGCCGCGAGATGTCCCAGGCGGCAGCGCCGGATTTGGGCAGCAGCTTGATTACTTGCGTCTGTCGTTCGCGAATGGCTCGCAGGTAACGATTGAACAGCTCTTCGTAATCCTCGATTGGCTCGCCATGACCGCCATAGACAAACGTCGGCGCGAACGTTCTGAGTCGCGCCAGGCTAACGAGATACTCCGCCAGTGAAGGAAAGCGCTTGGAAGGATCTATCGGATCAGGTGAAAGCACCGGGTTGGGTGTTATGCGTTTGAGCACGCAGTCGCCCGCGATGATCGTGCGGTCCGCTTCGCGAATAAATGAACATGAGCCCGGCGTATGTCCCGGTGTGTGAATCACTCGCAGAGACCCGTTCGAAAACTCGAGTTCAGCTTCGTCCTCGAGCGACTGGTACTCGTCCTCTTCAAACGAGTCAGCATAAAGACGCATGTGCTCATATAGCCGCCGCATACGTTCGAGTTCCTCGCCCGGCACACCGGCGCGCTCGAGCAAGGTTCTGTGTTCGGCATGTTCGAGCCGGCCTACACGATGACCACTCTCCCAATCGTGCACGAGCACTTCCGCATCTTTGGCTTCATCGCGCAATGAGCGCGCGAGTCCGCAGTGATCCTCGTGCGCATGCGTCAGAACAATCCGGCGAATGTCTGAGACCCGAATGCGCTCGCGTCGAAGTCCCTCGCGCAGTGCTTCGTTTGCTTCCTTCGTCTTCGGGCCGGTATCGATCAACGTGAGTGGATCTTCGTTGATCAGATAGACATTTACCGGGCCGATGTAGAAGGGTGTGGGGACGGAGATGGGAACGATGCGCATAAGATTTTGATTGAGTGATGACGATGGCCGTGCAGCTTCGGAACTGACAAGTTTCTTGTATTAAGGGCGTTACCGCTTAAGACGACTTAGGATTGACGAATCAACCATTTTTCTTGCTACTATGCTCCCAAACTCGGATTACGAACGGCTTTGCCAACTCACCTGGAGGAGCTCCTATGAAATACACGCGTTTTGAAGAAGTGCCAGTCTGGCGGGACGCCATTCAGTTTGCGGTCGAAATATATGCCTTAACCTCACGCTCGGCTTTTACTCGGCAATACAGCTTGCGCGATCAGATTGAACGAGCCGCAGTATCTGTGTCGAACAATATTGCGGAAGGCTTTGAAAGGGGGACTACTCAGGAAACGCTGACATTTCTATACATCGCGAAAGGGTCTGCCGGCGAGGTCCGTTCGATGCTGTGCTTGCTTGAACTCTTGCCCGCCTACTGCGATCTCAGATCTGAGATCTTAGATCTCAAACCAAAGGCAGCCAGCATTTCCAGACAACTACGAGCCTGGTCGAATTCCCTTCAGAACACGGAGATTAAAGGCCAACGTTATCTGACTGAAAAGAGCAAACGCCACGCTCAGCAAGTACGCGAGCGCGAAGAATTCCTAAGAGAGCTGGAGCAGATTAGGACCGCCGACCGCAAACAATAGTACTCATGCTGGAGTTCAGAAGCCCAACTAATCAACGCGCTTTGAGATCTCAAATTTCAGATCTGAGATCTCAGCTAGTACGCCCACTTGTTCGCGTCAATCAGCACTTGCGCGATGCGCTGCCGCGCCGCGATCGTGTTCACCGGGGCCAGCTTCGTAAACCGCCGCAACGCCGCCAACAAGGTTCGCAGTTCATCGCCTTCCGCCATCCCTGATAACGTGTTCTTGGCATGCGCATCGATGCGTTCCATCGAGTCGTTGCAAAACACCCGCGTCATATCGAGATAGCGCGCCGCCGCTTCCTCACCTTGCGACGCTGCCAGTTTTCTCGCTCGCAGAATCGCCGATTCCATGGCGTATGTTTCAATAATTACGTCGGCAATGCCCAGGAGTATTTCCTGCTGATCACTCAGCGCCATCATGTATTTCTGTGCCGCGGTGCCGAGGAGCATCAAAGCGACTTTCTTCGCGTTCTGCGCCAGCTTCTGCTCCGCTGCGAGCACGCTTTCGTCTTCCTCAAAACTGGCCATCTGCGGCGTCAAAATCTCATCCATCAGAGCCTGCGCGGCCGGCAACAACGCGAGTCGCCCACTGAGCGCGCTCTTCATCAAACGCCCCGGCACCAGCATGCGATTAATCTCGTTAGTGCCTTCGAAAATTCGGTTGATTCGCGAGTCGCGATAAGCACGTTCAGCCGGATAGTCTGCCGAGTATCCATACCCGCCAAAGATCTGGACCATCTCATCTGCGACGTAGTTGCAATACTCCGAAAGCGCAACCTTGATGATTGAGCACTCGGCCGCATACTCTTCGATCGCCCGCAAACGCGCGTCCATGTCCTTGTTGTCTTCCAGCGCGTTAATTCCTGCTTCAATCATGCCAAGCGTGCGATAGATCATCGCTTCGCCCACCCAGGTCCGAATCGTCATCTCACCGAGCTTTGCCTTGATCGCGCCGAACGACGAAATGGATCTTCCGAACTGCTGACGTTCGTTCGCGTAACGCACCGACTCGTGCATCATCAACTTCATGCCGCCGGCACACATCGCGCCGAGCTTGAACCGTCCAATGTTGAGCACGTTGAAAGCGATCTTGTGTCCCTTGCCGACTTCACCCAACAGGTTTTCCACCGGTGTGCGCACATCGGAAAGCACGAGGGCAGTCGTGCTCGAACCCTTAATGCCCATCTTGTGTTCTTCTGCGCCTGAAGTCAGTCCCGGCTGTCGCTCGACAATAAAGGCGCTGAACTTATCGCCATCAACCTTTGCGAAGACGATGAAGATGTCGGCAAAGCCGCCGTTCGTGATCCACATCTTCTCGCCGTTCAGAATGTACTCAGTGCCATCGTCGCTTAGTCGAGCAGTAGCTTTTCCCGCCATCGCGTCTGAGCCGGCGCCAGCTTCAGTCAATGCGTAAGCGGTAATCAATTCGCCAGTCGCGATCTTCGGCAAATACTTGTTCTTCGCTGCTTCGGTACCGAAATATATGATCGGCAAAAGACCAATGCCGCTTTCCGCGCCGAGCGTGGTTGCGAAAGAAGCGGAGCGACCGATGTTCTCGCCGACTAACGCGCCGCTTGTCTGGTCGAGCCCAAGTCCGCCGTACTCTTCCGGAATGTTCGCGCCGACCAAGCCGAGATCGGCCGCCTGCTTGATTAGCTGGCGTGCCAGATCCCAATCGTGTTTTTCCAGTTCGGCGGTCACCGGCAACACCTCGTTATCCATGAACTGCCGCGTGGTTTCGGCAATCATGCGGTGCTCATCGGTGAAGTCTTCCGGGGTGAAGATTTCTTCGGGTGTGCGCTCTTCAATCAGGAAAGCGCCACCTTTAACGAGTTGTTTTTGTTCGACAACGGCTGACATATTTTTCTCCTTCGCAAATGCAAAGCCCGGCTATTGTGCGGGCAATTGATCTCTTATCTCCTGAGGCATCACGTCTCTTAGCTCTGGATATGCTTCGAGAATTCGCATCAGATCAAGCTCATCCTTCTTTCGTTTCGTGGGCCTACGTGACTGGTCGCTCCACGCCCAGATCTTTCCAAGCGTAAGATTCTTCAGGGACGCAACCGGAACCGGTTCGCCAAGAACATTCATCAATTTCGTATCTGACAGAAAAGCCTGATAGCGCTGATCTGTCGTCAGTTGAATTCTGAGGTCACTGCCCTGCATGTTTGCGTTGACGGAGTGGGGGAACTCTTGAACGCTAAATCCTGCGGCCCTCATATCCCTCGTAATCGCCTCAAGGCGATCGGAGACAACGACAAGGTCAGCGTCTAATGTGTACACAGGTTCAACGTAACAATTAACTGCCAGCCCACCGATCAAGCACCAGTCCCCGTGCTGATTCAGGATGCGCGTCACCAAAGCGAAGTCGCTGCTTCCGCTGCCGGTTACAGATTCGAAAACTTCGGATTCAGTCATCGATATTGAACTGCGGTTAGATCCGTTCAAAAATTCCTGCGGCTCCCATTCCACCGCCAACACACATCGTCACCATCCCATATCGACCATTGCGACGCTCGAGCTCGCGCAAAATCGTGGCCGTAAGTTTCGCGCCCGTACATCCAAGTGGATGACCGAGTGCAATCGCCCCGCCGTTAACGTTCACTTTGTCCGGATCTAGTCCAAGCGTTTTGATAACCGCCAGCGACTGTGCGGCGAAGGCCTCGTTGAGTTCGATAACATCGATTTGATCCAGGGTCAGCCCTGCGAGCTTCAGCACTTTTGGTATTGCGAACACGGGACCAATTCCCATCTCTTCGGGAGGGCAACCCGCAGTCGCATACGCAACAAACCGCGCCATTGGTTTCACTCCCAAACTTTTCGCGCGTTCGTCGGACATCACAACTGCCGCAGCCGCGCCATCTGACATCTGCGAAGCATTTCCCGCGGTGATTGTCCCTTTGACATGGAATGCGGGCTTCAGTTTTGCCAGTCCTTCAATCGAGCTATCGCGCCGAACACCTTCGTCCTTGTCAAAAAAGACCTCGCGAGTTCGCTTTTTGCCTTTTTCGTCGAGCTCTTCCAGCATGACGTTCAAGCCGACGGTCTCATCCTTAAACTTGTCTGCGTCCAACGCTGCCGCAGCGCGCTGATGCGAGCGAAACGCAAATTCATCCTGCTCTTCCCGAGTAACTTCATACTTGCGAGCGACATTCTCAGTCGCGAGACCCATGTTGAGATAGAAATCGGGATAGTGTTCGACCAGATAAGGATTCGGTCGAATGATGTGTCCACCCATCGGAATCATCGACATCGTTTCCAGCCCGCCCGCGATAGCGACTTCGCCGCCGCCGGCACGAATGCGATCGGCTGCGAGTGCTATCGACTGCAAGCCTGATGAACAGAAGCGATTTATCGTCATGGCGCTGGTGCCCACCGGCAAGCCTGCGCGGATCGCAGCGGAGCGCGCGACGTTCATGCCTTGCTCGGCCTCGGGCATCGCGCAGCCCATGATCACATCTTCAATTTCGCCGGCATCCAGGCCGGGAACGCGGGCCATGGCTTCTTTGATCACCGCTGCGCCCATCTCGTCGGGGCGCACAGATCTCAAGGTGCCTTTTGGTGCCTTGCCAACTGCCGTACGAACGGCGGAAACGATAACTGCGTCTCTCATGTAAAAACTCCTCTACATCTTTACGGACTCGGAAGCTATTCGAACACCCGGTGCTCCCAGGAGGCCGGCTCGCGACTCTGATGCTGAAGTGCCACGATCAATATTTCCTCTTCATACACTCGATAAATGACACTGTATGGAAACCGCTTCATACGGCAACTTCGAGTTCGCCGTGAACTGGGAGACCAGGCGTTTGGGTGCTCAAGGATTCGACCGACTGTGCGTGATAACTCGTCAACAAAATCTGAACCGAGCCCAATTCCCTGAGATTCATAATAAGCGGCGGCCTCGGTTTGCTCGGCTTCGACAACGTTGAGGAATTTAAGCTTCATCGCTTGATGCTGGAAACTTATTGCGGAGCCTTGCGAAGACTTCCTCAGCAGGAACCGCCAGAAGGTCCCCACATTCGTATGCGTCTATTCGCCTCTCTGCTTCCTCAGCCCATAAGTGCAGAATTTTTTCGTTTCTGGGCTCCAAACTTTCAAGCAAATGTTCAGCAAGGTGGGCACGGTCGCCCGGCGAAAGGGTCAATAATTCTTTCAGGATGTCATCAGCGTTGGTGGCCATAAAAGCTCCTCCTTACACACCGATTGTATCAGCCGAGCGCACGCGACAAGCAGCCCACCGAATCCCTAATTCCTAAGCGGCTTTCCAGTCTTGAGCATATTTGCAAGCCGCTCTTGTGTCTTGCGCGTCCCTGCCAACGAGAGAAATGCTTCGCGTTCCAGATCGAGCAGATACTGCTCCGAAACTCTTGTTTCGTGATTGAGATCACCCCCGGTCAGAATGCGTGCCAGCTTCTCTCCAATAAGCGCATCATGCTCGGAAATGTACCCGCCGCGCTTCATTTGATGAATGCCAAGCTTCAATGTCGCCAGAGCAGAATTTCCCAGCGCGAGAATGTCGGTCCGCTGCTGCGGTTGCACATAGCCACTTGCCGCGAGCGACAACACTTCCTTCTTCGCATCAGCAATAAGCCGATCGCCATTCATTGAAATAGTGTCGTCAGCGGTCAGAAACCCGAGACTCCGAGCTTCCTCCGCAGACGTGGCCACTTTTGCCAGAGCGATCGTTTCAAAAGCCCGTTTGACGAACGGGAAGGGATCGGCATCGCTCATATTCGCAGGAATCGAATCGAGCGCGCGCATCAGCAGCTCTTTCGTTCCG
>JANNON010000769.1:0-3015 GCA_031399105.1 Blastocatellia bacterium
CATTGAGCGCGCCTTTTTCCGTCCAGCCGCTCTCGAACAATGCAACGCCCTCCGCCAACCAACTGGTCAACCCGTTCCCGATTCAACCTGCGCCCTCCGCCATTCTCGGCTCCTTTGTTCCGCAGGGAACACATTTCGCTGGCTTGCGACGCCTCAGCGGAACCGGGCCTCTGGATCCGAACGATCCCAACGTCGCGCCGATCTTTGTCAACGACGATGGCCAGGCTTGCCTCAACTACGGAGGAACGGCGACTAACTGTTCGATCAATTTGGCGTCGTTTCCCAGCACGGCTACCGATGCTCACATGCCTTACACGATGCAATACAACTTGTTGCTGCAACGTGAAGTGGGGAAGGGCTGGGCCTTTGAGATTGGTTACGTCGGTACTCGCTATGTTGGTGGTTTTGGGGTGTGGGATCCGTTCCTTGCTCCGCTAGCGAGCCCTGCAAACCCGATCACAGTACGGGACGTGAACGGCAACACCTATGACATCACCGCTAACACGGTAAACAACGAGGAGCTTCGCCATCAGGTGCTGGGTCTTTCCAGAAAGCGTGGATCTCGCTACCTGTCCAACTTCGGAATGGCTAATTACAACTCCGCGCAGCTGACCGTCATGCGTCGTCTGCAAAGGGGGTTGTATTTCCTGGCCGCCTACACGTTCTCTAAAAACATCGACAACCTTAGCGGCGCGCAGAGCGCGGATGAATTCAACATTTCCCGCAACGGGCAGGGCGGCGCCAACATTCTTAATTTCCAGAACGACCCGCAACAGAATCGCGCGATAAGCGACTTTGATCGTCCACACCGTTTTGTAGTGAGCTATCTTTACGAGCTGCCAGTGCCAGATCACAGCTTCTTTCGAAACCAGGCATTTCGTGGCTGGAGTGTTGGTGGCATCGTCACCTTCCAGAGTGGTTTACCATTCTCAGTCACAGATAGTACGAGTGGCGGCGCTTACGGTAATACAGGCGGCGGTACGGCAACTTTCATCTGCGCCAGCGCTGAGGATGCTTATACCCAGGGGTCGCTTTCAGACAGGCTTCAAAACTATCTCAATCCGGCGTGCTTCACGAGAGCTTCCAACGTTCCGTTTGCTGCTGGAGCAGGAGCGACAGGGTATGGGAATGCTCCGCGCAACGCCTGGCGCGGACCGTTCCAACAAAACTGGGATCTCGTCGTGAACAAGCAGTTTCGAATTAGGGAGCAACACCGGTTTCAGTTTCGGATGGAGGTTTTCAATCTGTTCAATCACCCCATCTTCCGTTTTCCAAGCGTCGTGAACATCGGCACTCCGTCTACGTTTACTCGAATCACCGAAACGGCTATTCCGGCTCGTCTGATTCAGTTCGGGTTGAGGTATAGCTTCTGAGGAATACGCATTCGTCCGCTAATGAAGTCAGTACCCTGGCGCGGCAGCGTCGGGTCCAGATCGAACGAAAGACGCTAATAGCACCTCGGACGCTCGCGCTCGATCGTTGACCCTTGGGCTTTCTCGCAGACCGATGCACACAGCGTGATGGACTATTCCGAGCTTACACGACCGCGCCGAAGAGCGCTCCGACACCATAGGTGATCGCCATTGCAAGCGCGCCCCAAAAAGTTACGCGCAAAGCACCGACTGTGGCCTTAGCACCGCCAACCCGAGCCGCGAGCCAACCAAGGCTCGCCAGGAAAACAACAGACGTTGCAATCACAACAGCTGGAACCTTCTCCGGAGGAGTGGCAAGCACGCTGAGGAGCGGCAGGGCTGCTCCAACGGCGAACGTTCCCGCCGACGCCAAGGCAGCCTGCACTGGACGTGCGCGTTGGAGTTCTAGAATGCCGAGTTCATCCCGAGCGTGAGCCCCAAGAGCATCGTGCGCCATCAGTTGGTCTGCCACCTGCTTGGCGAGAGCGGGCTCAAGACCTCTACCGACATAAATGCTCGCCAGTTCTGCTCGCTCAGATTTGTCTTGAGTAGCCAGTTCCAGGCGCTCCCGTGCCAAGTCAGCTTCTTCAGTATCTGCCTGGGAACTTACCGAGACGTATTCGCCGGCAGCCATGGACATAGCGCCGGCGACGAGCCCGGCAATTCCTGCAATCAGTACGTTTTGCCCGGTGGCCCCAGCGGCCGCAACGCCCAGGACGAGACTTGCCGTTGACACGATGCCGTCGTTCGCGCCTAAGACGGCGGCACGAAGCCATCCGATACGATCGGATCGATGGCGTTCTTTATGGCGCATTCGCTTGCCCTCTCCTTTGCCAGTGCGATTGCAACAATCGTCGAAGACGACCGCATAGCGCTGGCTCAGTCGTCGATGAGTTGAAAGTTCCCGCGGACCATACGCTTTTCCATACGGGCGATCCCGGCCACTCGTTATTTCATCGTGTGGGTGGACCAGATTGACCTCTTCATCAAAAGATACTGCTGGTCAGAAAATCGTCCTGCATACACCGGCGCCTGGGGCTTTGCACAAAGCAATCAGAACCGCGGAGCGCAGCGACCGGGCCGACGCGAAGAATTCAACTGGTTTTGAAAGAAATCTCAACTACTCTAGTCAATTGCGTACTTCTTCCGAATCGGCCCGGTCGCTGCGCTCCGCGGTTCTGATTGCTTCTCTTGCCCCCTTGCCGGCACTTTTTGTGCAAAGCCGAAACCGGGCGACATTGTTTGGCGAGCTACCAGCTTTGCACAAGAAGCTACGGCTGCTGAAATTGTTTGCAGCGACAGAAGCTGGTGACTCCGGGCGAAACAAAAATTCCAGACGCAGCCTGGCGGTAGCACCCTCTAATTTTGCTAACAACGTGTTGTCACCAATCCTGATGGCTAGTCATGAGGTCAGTATCACCTCGCGGTAGCGGGTGGGGTGTTGTGTTGAATCGAGCATAAAAACCCGAAGAACGCGGTTAGTGCGCCCCAAGCGCTACCGAGACTGGGTGAAAACAAACGACTGAATATTGGGAAGACCAGATGGGCAGTCTCACTGTCAGGAAGGTGGACCCTGTCCCCGCCTGCGTTCGGCGCAAATGAA
>JANNON010000935.1:0-5968 GCA_031399105.1 Blastocatellia bacterium
GATGCGGCACCAGGCGGAGTACGAGTTGCGCAGTAAGCTGATTCAATTGCGGCGTCTTTACATTCCGGCGTCGGTTTCAATTGAGCAGTTATGCGAATTGATGAGCGAGAGTTTAGCCAGCTTTGCAGCGTTGTTTCGAGCAGTGCTGGTCCTGCATGGCAAGGAAGCGCCGGTGGCAAAACCGGAAACAGTGCGTGCGATTGTCGAGTTGCTAAAATTGGACGGGCAGCCTTTCGAGCAGATTTTCGCGATGCGCGCCACTGGCTGGCGTCCCGCGACTGATCAGGAGGCCAACGATCTCTTCGCCGCATACATGTTGGATATCGAGCTGGTGGTTGAGGATGTAGACGAGTTACACCGTAAAGCTCTGCAAGCGTAAAGCGGGTCAGTTGTCAGTTGTCCGTAATCAGTTGTCAGTAGTCAGTTGTCAGTTGTTTCTTAAGAATGCCTGGAGGGTCCTATCAAGCATCCAATGTGTTATGGCAACAAGAACCAGGTGACAACGGACTACTGACCAACGGACAACTGACCAACGGACTACTGACCAACGGACTACGACAACTGACAAGTTTTTAGAGGGGGAATTCAGATGAACATCAGACGATCGATTCTATTAGTATCCGTGTTCGTGATTGCGCTGGCCGGCAGCGGCTGCGGCTATAACACGCTCACGACAAAACAACAGAATGTGAAAGGCAAGTGGGCCAACGTCGAAACCCAACTGCAACGGCGGAGCGACCTGGTTTACAACCTCGCCGAAAGCGCCAAGATGGCGGGCGTTCAGGAGCAGGAGGTCTTTGGCAAAATCGCGGACGCACGATCAAGACTGCTAAACGCCACGCAGGCGGCGCCTTCAGGCGAAGGCGGCGATCGCTCACCTGAGCAGAAACAAGCGGTGATCGACGCTGCCAACAGCTTTGGAGGCACCATCGGCAGACTGCTGGTATTGCAGGAGAACTATCCAGTACTCAAGTCCAATGAGAATTTCCTGAAGCTGCAGGACGAAGTTGCGGGCACAGAAAACCGGATTGCCACCGCGCGGAAGGATTACAACGACGCGACGCAGGACTACAACACTAATCGGGCCAAGTTTCCGACAGTAATCTCGGCAAAGCTTTTTGGCTTTAAAGAAGAGCCTTACTTCAAGGCGGAGGAAGGTGCGACACAGGCCCCGCGGTTGGACGCGAACAGTTTGCGTAATTCCCCGACGCCAGCAAAGTAGCCAACGATCTCAATCCAGTGCGTGGTCGCAGTTGCACTTTGCCGGCGCGCACTTCAAATAGAAAAGGCCACCCAGCTTTAGGTGGCCTTTCTTTTATGAATAAGCCCTCCTTGACAGTCGGGCTACCAACTCCTAGAAGCCGCGAGTGCTACACATCGCACAATGGTCACAGGGCTTGGCACCTGGCTCGACGCTGCACTGCTTCTCTTTTTCAAAGAAGTCTACCAACTCGCTAACCACCGCTTCCTCTACGCGAAACTTTTCCTGACTGGGATGTGACACTGTCGCGTTTACGCCCGCGAGCCATGGCGAGTGAGTTAATGGTATGAAGGTGTCAGATCGCGAGGGCTGCGATCCAGCGGCCGCAAAGTCATCAGCGTTACCGCTAAGCTTTGACTCGAGCTGAGCGAGCTTCTGTTGCAGCTCGCTCAAACCTGCGCGGACCGAAGCAAGTTCAGCGGAAACGTTTGTGGTCGGGCGCACGGGTGTTTTACTGGATTGACCTGCCGACATGCGCCGGGCAACTCGCTCCGCTATCAACCGCGCTTGTTCTACTTCAGTGGACATCTTGTTAATTCGAAGATTCGGCTGAATCTGGCCCACCCGCTACCGCGAGGTGGTACTGACTTCATTGCGCTCGCGAGACTGTTGCCATCGCTGGCTGTTTGCTGTCAGCTGTTTGCTATCTGGTGGTGCTGACTTCATTCTCCAACAGATCGATTCGATCCACGACACCTACAATTGCTGAATCGATCGCGGCGCCTGCTTTGCCAGTCGCTGCGGTCGAGGCGCTCCAGCCTTCCTGCACAATCAAAACCGTGTCACCAACTCCTGCATCAACTGCATTCAACGCCAGCACAGTCATTGCCGTCTCGTCGCCTTCAAGCGTGACCTGCTGACAAAGCATCACGCTCGCACTTTCGTACCGATGGTTTTTCTGCGTGGCTACAACGTTGCCAAGCACTCGAGCCAGAATCATTTGCGTGGCCCCTGTGTAACATGCAAATCCGAATCAACGATGCCGATGATCGTGCAATCTGTTGGCGTGTCCTCTCGCTTGAAGGGAAAGCTCGCTTCCTTCCCGCGACACCAAAACACCAACTCACCGACCCCAGCGCCGACCGAATCGACGGCCACCATCGGTTTGCCCGTAGACTCAAGATCTTTGTTGAGCGTCTGAATCACCAACAGCTTCCGACCCTCCAGGGAATCGTTCTTGATGGTGGCGACGACGGTGCCGATGACTCTGGCAAGTTGCATAACGGAGAGAAGTTTCGAGTTTAGAGTTGGTTCAGGTCTCAAGTCTCAGGTCCCAAGTCTCAGGTTTCAGGGCTGAGATCTGAGATCTCAAATTTCAGATCTCAGAAAGAGTTGAGCCATCAGTCCCCTCGCCAACATTGACGAACCCTCGGTCTGAGACTCGAAACTTGAAACTCGAAACTCGAAACTTGAAACTCGCTTTACTCCTGCACGTCCACCGTATCGATCACACCGACTATCGCTGCATCGACTGGCGCGTCCTTCAGTCCCTGCGCGAGCCGAGCGCTCGAGCCGGCGACTACCAACACGCGCTCGTGAAAGCCTGCGCCGACAGTGTCAACGGCTATGACATAACCGGTTGTATCGCTGCCGTCGACATTAATCGGACGCACGATCATCAGCTTCTTGCCAATGAGCCGCTCGTCCTTCTGAGTGGAAACTACGGTGCCGAGAATTCGCGCGATGATCATGCTTACCGGTTACCAATTGGCAGCGCTTCATCAACACTACCGTGCGGCCGCGGAATCACGTGCACGCTGACCAGTTCGCCAACACGGCGAGCCGCAGCCGCACCGGCATCTGTGGCCGCTTTCACTGCCGCAACGTCGCCGCGAACAATCGCAGTCACAAACCCCGCGCCAATTTTCTCGTAACCAATTAGCGTAACGTTGGCAGCTTTAACCATCGCGTCAGCCGCCTCGATCATCGCCACCAAGCCCTTCGTTTCAACCATGCCGAGTGCTTCTTGCATTCAGGTGCTCCTGTTGTAGGTGAATAGTAAATCGTGAAAGTTAATCGGCCGTTGGCGGCCAATTGCCATTCATCATTCACTATTGACCATTGACCGCCTGACTCAACAACTCCACCAACTCTTCTCTCGTAAGCGAAATCTTCCCCGACCCGTTTGTCTCGCGCGAGGCGGAATAACCGCGCGCCGGTCGTTCACCGCTCGCACACGACAACTGCGTATCGTGCAAATAACCACAAGCCTGACAGCGCGCTCCTTCGTCGAGATATCCCGCGGCCTCACGGACGTTAATCAACTTCTCGATCGCATCTGCCGGTAAGTTTCTTGAGCCGCCGAGTATACGCGAAAGTATCGCGATGCGCGCCGTGTGTTCCAAGGTCTCAAGTCGATCAAAGGCCTGCCAAAGATCCGCACCATAAGCAACTGCACCGTGGTTCGCCATCAAGAGCGCGTTGTGATGTTTCACCAGCGGCTGCATCGCTTCCGTCAACTCGTCGGTTGAGGGAGTGCCATACGAAGCAAGCGGCACGCAGCCAAGCGTCAGGATCACTTCAGAAAGAATTGGCTGATCGATTGCCAGTCCGGCAACGGCGAAGGCAGTTCCATGCGGTGGATGTGCGTGACAGACGGCTTTCACATCCGCACGTTCACGATAAATCAAAAGATGCATGGCGAGTTCGCTGGAAGCCTTACGATCTGACAATGGCTTTCCATTCTCATCGGTCACCGCCAGCGAATCTTCGGTCATGCGGCCTTTGCACGTCATCGTTGGCGTGGCGACAATCCGGCCGTCATGCAAACGCACACTGATGTTGCCGTCGGACGAAACAACATAACTCCGCTCATACATCAGTTGTCCGATGCGAACGATCTCTTTGCGTGCGGTCTGTTCGTCCATGCGAGTTTTTGCCAGTTACAACTCTTGCTCGGCCTGTTCATTTAACTCTTGCGAGCGCGTAGCATGGCGGGCGTTGGTTACGGCGCTCGCCGGCGGTTTGGCGAGAAAATACGATAACGATTCAAGCGAAGTTGTGAGATCCACGGTCTTAACCTTCACTCCCAGCCTTGCTCTCAGCGACACAGGTGCGAAGTTGAGCACCGCACGCACACCCGTGGCTGTCACCTGATTGAGAACTCGTTGCGCAGCGCGAGCTGGCACAGCAATGACGACGAGGTCGATGTCTTCTCCCGCCACGAGCTGCTCAATCTTCTTCACATCATGAACCAGGATCTCACCTGGCCCGATGCGCTGACCGACCTTTGTGGGATCGTTGTCAAAAAGAGCGACGACCGTAAAACTCGATTTACTAAAGCCGTTATAGTTGGCCAAAGCGGTTCCTAATCTGCCGGCGCCGATGATACCCACGCGATGCGGTTTATCGAGGCCGAGAATCTTCGTTATGTGATCGCGGAGATCACTAACGTAGTACCCCACGCCTCGTACCCCAAACTCGCCGAAGTATCCAAGGTCTTTTCGAATCTGGGCGGAGTTTAAGTTGAACTGCTTTGCGAGAGCTTGAGACGAAATCGTCTTGATCTCCGCGGCTGCGAGCGTATTCAAGCAGCGAAGATATATGCTCAGACGATTAGTAGTAAGCTCTGAAATTTTTTCTGACTTCATTTGCGGGAACCTGGCGAAACAAGTATAGCCTCGATTCTGACCGTTTGGTAATCGCGGGTGCATTTGGAAACAATTGTAGGGGTGTCCCTCTGTGGGCACCCTCCTTCACGTAGCCAGCCTCTTGAAGTTGAAGTTCGTGGTAACGGACAAGGGGTACCCGCGGAGGGACACCCCCCTACAATGTTTCCGATGGCGTTAGTGCTACAATCCGGCAAAACTTTTGATCGATACTTTCCGTCGGCTTCTACCTGAATGATCGCGCATCTATCCGGAACTCTTCTCTCAAAGCAGGCAACGTCGGTAATACTCGACGTCGCCGGTGTGGGCTATGAAGTAACGATTCCGCTTTCCACCTTTTACGATCTCGCAGACGTGGGTTCGAGTGTACAACTTCGCATCTTCACCCATGTGCGCGAGGATGCCCTGCAGCTCTATGGCTTCAAAACTGCGCGTGAACGCGAACTATTCGCACGCCTGATTTCGGTAAGCGGGGTGGGACCCAAACTTGCCATTACCTTGCTGTCAGGAATGAGCGCCGACGAAATGATTGCGTCTATTCGCACTAACAACCTGGTTCGTCTAACGTTGATTCCCGGAATCGGAAGAAAGACGGCGGAGCGATTAGTGATCGAGTTAAGGGACAAGGTAGCTTCATTATCTTCCGCCGAGTTAGAGGAAGAGCTGGGAGCGCAACCTGGTATTCCGGCTTCAATGTCGGAGGACGCAATTCGCGCCGATGCCTTGTCCGCGTTACTGAATCTCGGGTACCAACGAGGTCCGGCCGAAAAAGCCATTGGCGCGGCGGTGAACGAAGGGGACAGCTTCACGGTCGAGTCGATCCTGCGCAGCACTCTGCGTAAACTTGCAAGAGTCTAGTCACGAGAAAACGATGTCCGGAGATCCACAACCAGCCCAATTGCGTGACGTGCCGCTCAGTGATGCTGATCGACAGTTCGAGTTAACGGTCCGACCGACGAAGCTCGCCGAATACATCGGCCAACGTCAGGTGAAAGAGAATCTTCGCATCTACATGAAGGCTGCTCTTCGCCGGCATGAGGCGCTCGATCATGTGCTCTTGACTGGTCCACCGGGCCTCGGCAAAACGACACTCGCCAAT
>JANNON010000781.1:0-3286 GCA_031399105.1 Blastocatellia bacterium
TGTCGATCCCGACGATGATCGTGGCGCTCGCTCTACAGCCGTCATCAGTCGTTTGGCGTACTGCACAGCAACTTCCGCTTCGTCCTGGTGATAACGGCGGGCTCCATCGTTGGCGCACCGGCTGGCGCGGCAAAGTCACTCCTACATCGATTGCTACACGGTCCGGTCGTCCCGGCGCTCAGACTCATTGCCAGCGCAAACTCTCAACTGCGCTCTTGTCAACGGACGCCGCGACTTCCACAGAGCATGACTCGAGTGGGCGAGAACGGTAGAGTCTCTACATGACGCTTGGCGTAGCTTGGATTCGCAATATTGGTGATGTTCACGAACTTATCGTCGCATCAGACAGCCGTCTGTCTAATGGGCCAGAGACGTGGCATGCAGCCCCCAAGATTGTCGCGTTACCGCGAACAGACGCCGCAATTAGCTTTGCAGGAGTTACCGAGCTCGCGTATCCCGTTATGCTGCAAGTAGCACGTGCAGTAGAATCTAATCCTGCCCACGTGGAACGACGTCTTGACCTGACTGTTCTGTCCGGCCTAGTTCGCGACATCATCAACGATATTGACGGTATGGCGAGAACTGATTCCAAAGACTCTTTGATGCAGAGCCGGCGTGCTACGAAGATAATGCTATCCGGTTACTCCTGGCGGTACAATATGTTCCGCATTTGGCACTATGGCTGGGATAGTGGATTAAAACGATTCACCCGTCGTCGTGGAGATTACACGCTGCCAGGATTCAGTAAAAATCAGCGATTCCGATTCATAGGCGACGAAACCGGCCGAGCGCGAGAGCTCCTAAGAGGTTTGTTGAATGAAACCGGAACAGAATATCTCGACATGGAGCCACTAGCCGTCTTGCTGCAAATGATCCGTAATCCGAATTTTCGGAGTATCGGCGGCGCCCCACAGTTAGTTAAGCTTTACCGTCACATGAACTCCCAGGTTTTCACGATGCGATGGCCAGTTGCAGGGCGCGGCACAGAAGCAACGTACGCGGGACGCGTCCTTCTGCCATACGAGCAGACCAATGCACCAGAATTGGACCCAGATAACCCGGTCTTTGAATGAGGAAGGCTGTCGGCTATGTTGCCGTTCGCCCTGTAGCCGAAGCTAAAACGTGCCGGCCGGCCGCTCGAACAATGTCGGAGGCTCGATTACCAGAGTATCCGAATAAATCATCATCTCCTTGGCCCTCGTGACACTCCTGGCAGAGTAGTAGACGCCGATTTCTTCACGGCGTCGCTCTGGGTAAAGCTCTGCAACCTCAGCAACATTGTCATAGGTCAGTACCCACTGCGAGCTTGAGGCGGCATTCAAGCATCGCGCTAATGCGGCGTGGTCATCGCTCTTGAACGAGTTCATGTATAAAGAACCAGCCTTGTAGAAGTAGGGCGGATCGGCATAGATGAAAACGTCGGGGTCATGCATATTTTGCTCAATCACTGACAGTCCGTCGTCTCCAGACACCGTGATGCGTTTGGCGTAGAGTCCTATTAACCGCAAGCGCTCTGCCAAAGTGTCTCGATTGAATCGAGCATCAATTTTGTATGGCCCCGATTGATCATGGCCGCCGATCGGCCCTCCGTTAAGAACGCCGGAACGGTTGGTGCGATTTAGGAAGAAGGTCGCAAAGCCTAGGTCGAACTCGCCAACTTCGTGCTTATTGTCGTACACGTTGCGCTGCCTTCGCCATTCGCTTACCGTTACCGGAGTTTTCCAAAGCCGCTCTATGAATGCTGAATTTTGATGAACACAGGCAGCCCAAAAAGCACGCACAGCCGGATCAAGATCGTTTATCTGCACACGGTCGACCTCCCCTGTGATTAGTAGTCCAATTGCGGCTCCTGCGCCCCCAGCGTATGGTTCAACGTACTTGGGCGTAGTGATCTGATTGATTCGTATGAGTTCGCGAAGGCGGCCATAGAGCGAGCCTTTGCCGCCGGGATATCGGAGTGGAGACAATCTAGGGCGCTTTATGGTAGCCTTCTGGCGCTCACCACTTGCTCTCATTTGAGCATCAACTGCATAAGACTTACCATTGCTTCCCAAAGTTGATGGACGTCTGTCGGCGTAGCGAACATGTCTGGATTGTGGTTGATATCATTGAGGTAGGCAGCACTGGTCGGATACTGCCTAGAATCTCTGGACTGAATCCGATTGATCACGGAGGAGAGACCGCGATGATCCGGCAGACTCGAGATATGGTTGTTGAGCCATACAAGGCAGTCTCCTAACTGCACATTCGTACCATTTCGAGGAATAATCGTCCCTCTGCCCTCGCGCGCGTATGCCTTGATGACTTTCTCAAGAAACGTCCGGAGTAAGTCCATTACTGCGTTTGGATACTTTTGTACATTGATTTCGATTAGTTCGCCAAAGATTTTTCCGATTGCTGGCGAATATGACTGTGGAACTTGCAGGCCATATGGGTCAAGACGCAGAGTTGACTTGCGCTTTCGACTTTCTTGCTCCTGCTCTCGCCCTGCACCGCCTGCAGCAGTTTTGCCGTTATCGTCCTCAGCACTACTGCCACCGTTGCCATCGTTGCCGACATCAGTGGTTTCACTTCCACTGCCGCCAGCGGTCTCGTCGCCAGGGGCATCTTTCGAATCTGCGTCTTGGTCACCTGCAGCTTGGCCACCACCACCCGCCGCCTCGTCGGCAGCCTCACCACCACCCGCCGCCTCATCGGCCTCACCACCACCCGCCGCCTCATCGGCGGCCCCGCCACCACGCGCCGGCTCATCACCATCCGCGGCTTTATTTGCCGTATCCTCGCCTTCACTCGAGCCGTCTGGACGCTTCACCCCGGCGACAATTCCGCGGATTTCATCCATGAGCTCGATGAATTTCTTGGCGTTGGTCTTAGGCATGGTTCTGGCTGTGAGCTCGCCGGTCTTTATACCGCCGACAATACGCGTCGCGATTTGATTAAATCGCGCGTCGGTGATATTCATTTTGATGCTGCCACTGGGGCGCATCTCAATATCGAGGATACGATTAAACTCAGCGGACTCGTAAATCCGCGCAAGTGTCGTCGCGGGGAATTTGGCGGAGCGTAGGAAGTCGCTCAAAGTTGGATCCGAGTAGGATGCGTTCTTGAACTTGTTGAGAAGCTGACTCGCTCGGACGAAACGGCGCACCGAAGACAGCGGATACTCGTTGAGTAAGACAGGAAGAGTCTTACCCGCATCGACCTGCGCTTGAAAAAATGCTGCCTGCCGAGCTGGTTTCCAGGGAGCCCTAATGTTACTTGTGTGGATCGCGGCGATTAGTTGATT
>JANNON010000809.1:0-13903 GCA_031399105.1 Blastocatellia bacterium
CGTTTCACAAACAAAAAAATGCCGGTAGACATCCCCGGAAAATGCCTTACAGTCGTATGAGTGGAAGAAAATCCAGCATTGAAAGGAGAACCATCATGACCATGCGCCGCATCGCCAAGATATTCAAAAGCCGCCCCACTATCGAAGGGGCCGGTGTCCATCTGAAACGGGCTTTCGGCTATTCCCAGGTGCCCCAGTTTGACCCGTTCCTGATGCTGGACGACTTCCACACCTCCAACCCGGACGAGTACTTGGCCGGATTCCCCTGGCATCCCCATCGCGGCATCGAAACGATCACCTACGTACTTGCGGGCGAGGTCGAGCACGGTGACAGCATGGGAAACAGCGGTTCAATTGGTGCAGGTGATGTTCAGTGGATGACGGCAGGAAGCGGAATCCTTCACAAGGAGATGCCGAAGGGTGACTCAGCGGGAAGGATGCACGGGTTTCAACTTTGGGCGAATCTCCCGGCGGCGTTAAAGATGACCACGCCGCGTTATCAGGAAGTGAAAGCGACTGACATTCCCTTGGTAACTGACGACGATGGAACACAAGCTCGAATCATCTGCGGGAGTTTTTGGGGCACGAGGGGGCCAGTGGACGGGATTGCCGCAGACCCAATGTATCTTGACGTCTCGGTGCCGCCGGGAAAAAGGAAGACGCTGCCAATAGCCACGGCTCGAAACGCCTTTGCTTACGTCTTCGCCGGTGCTGGGAAATTCTGCAACGCGTCGGGACCACTCACCGTACCGACTGAAAGTGTGAAATGGTTAGACACTGCGCCTCCGTCGGAAGCTGACGACCGTTCGCTTGTCCTCTTCGACGCCGGCGATGAGGTTGTAGTTCAGGCAGGAGACGATGGCATTCGGTTCTTGCTCGTGTCAGGTGAGCCGCTCAAGGAACCGGTGGCATGGTACGGGCCAATCGTAATGAACACACAGGAGCAACTTCAACGGGCGTTTGAAGAACTTCGCGAGGGCACGTTTCTGACTCCCCCCAGATGAACTCTTTCAACGATTCACGTTGATGTTGCTTATCAATAGCCAAGGATCCATCTGATGACCACCGCAAGACTTGAAGCATTCAGTGATGCCGTAATCGCGATCATTATGACGATTATGGTGCTGGAGTTGCGGCCACCTCACGACGCGTCGCTGGCGGGGCTGCGACCGCTACTACCTGTGCTGGGCAGTTATTTGCTGAGCTATATCTTTCTCGGGATTTACTGGAGCAATCACCACCACCTGCTGCATGCGGCGGAACAGGTGAACGGCAAGGCCCTATGGGCCAACCTGCATCTGCTGTTCTGGCTTTCGTTGATTCCATTTGTGACCGCGTGGATGGGTGATAATAACTTCACCACGTGGCCGGTAGCGCTTTACGGGTGCGTGCTGCTACTCGCAGCGATTGCCTACACTATACTCGTTCGCACGCTGCTTGCTTCTCACGGCAACAAGTTGCTGGCGGCCGCGCTCGGGTCAGACTTCAAAGGCAAGATCTCGATTGTGGGTTATCTGGTAGCGATCCCAGTGGCGTTTGTTCGTCCATCGGTCGCGTGCCTTCTTTATGTCCTTGTAGCCATCATGTGGCTGATTCCCGATCGACGCATCGAGAGGAAGATGGCGAGAGAAGACTAGGGCTTGACCTGTCGTTGTCGGTGCTTCTTATCGGGACTGTTCACCGGTCGTTCAGTTGAACACCCGCCGGCGTCTGGAACTTTGGGAAGTAGCGGACCACGAAGAACAGGTACAAGAGCCAGAAGGCAAGCCAGACGGATGCGACGATCCGAAGCCTAAGCAGGAACAGGACCAGACATGGCGCCAGGAACATCATGGTGTAACCCAAAAGCCAGAAGCGATTGGCTCGCTGGCCGTACAGCGCCCTGTCCGTGTCACTCATTCGTCCGCTAAGCGAGCACCAGTAGTAGTGCAAAGTCGCGAAAACCAGTGAGAAGGTCGCGACACCCATCGCAAGCAACGTGGCCTGAAACAACACGGGATTAATCCTGCCGCTCTCGAACCTCGGGTACAGAAAGAACAGCATGAAGGTGAAGATCGCGATGTTCGAAGCGGCGAGCGTATATGTGCGGGTGACGTTGACTGCGGCAAGATCTTCTCTCATCAAATGCCTCCATCCTGATGACGTGCGCGCTGACCGGTGGCAACCTGAATTGTACGTTTGACACAGCCAGCCTGTGACCTTCGGGCATCGATTATAGGTCTAACCCACGGTGTATTAGGTATTTTTCACGGAGAAAGATCAGACTTCCAATAGCGCGGAAGGGGTTAAAGTGTTGTCCTCAGGGTCTGAATATTCGCCACGCGCTCGATACTATTTAAGTTGAGATCTAAACCTCAAGTCTGGACAGTTCGCAATTCCGTTGTGCCGCACTTAGGACAAGTATGTACCTCCTCCAGAATTCCACCGAAGGCTTTGTCTACTAGTGCCGCATCATCCATCCCGTAATCCACTTTGACCGCGTGATG
This sequence comes from Blastocatellia bacterium, assembly GCA_031399105.1. Taxonomy (GTDB): domain Bacteria; phylum Acidobacteriota; class Blastocatellia; order Pyrinomonadales; family Pyrinomonadaceae; genus PSRF01. Next base: position 2,487 of record JANNON010000809.1, read on the forward strand.
ATTCATATCGGCGCCGCATTTAGGGCAAATCATTCTGCTTGTTTGTTCCATGGTTTGCTTGACCTCATTAGGGGCGCCAGATGTCGACATTTAATCAAACTCGAACAGCGCGACCTTAAATAGCTACGTTTTCGCGGCCATATCTAAGAACCTTGCTCATCCAGACCAACTCGCCAAGGAACTTATCCATCCGTTTTACATGAGTCGCCTCGTCTCGCAAGCTTCCGCTTTGATCAAAAAGGTCTCGCGCACCAGAGAAATTACCGTCCCAGAAAATCGTCACCAGTCCGAGTTCGCGGAGCACCGGTAGCAGATTCTCAATCCCGCGAACGCCTCCAAAGCCGCCGGCGGAAACCCCACAAACGCCGACCGCTTTATGGATGTATTCTTTCAGGTTGGTATCCAACACATGCTTAAGCATCCCCGGATACCCGTGGTTATATTCTGGAACGACAAGCACCACGCCATCGGCGCGATTCATCGCTTCAGAGAATTTGGGTTCTTTGATTGCCTCGCCCGCGTCATCGATAGCAAAACCGAGATTACGAATGTCAATCAGATCGGTTTCGACACCCTCCCGCTTTTGGACCTCACCGTGGACAAACTTCGCCACGTTTTCGCTGGCCCGGCCTTTGCGCGTCGTGCCGAGGATTACAGGAATAAAAAGAGGTTTGTTGTTCACTTACATTCTTTCTCGGCGTGCCCGGATTTGGATGCCATCCGCCGTCGTCTTTAACCAACACACTTCGTTACTGAACCGACTCTCGGATCCATGCCCTTCATGACAGCAAGTCTTCAATCTTTACGGGCAATTCGCGCACGCGAACTCCCGTTGCGTGGTGGACGGCCGCGGTGATTGCTGGAGCGACGCCGGCGAGGCCAATCTCGCCGATGCCGCGCGCACCGAGTTCGTTAATTTCCTTGTCAGGGTAGTCGAGGAAGTGCACGTCAATCGGCGGCGTGTCAGCATTCACCGCCACGATGTAGTCGGCCAGGTTACTGTTGATCGGCGCACCATTCTGCGGATCGTAGGTGGTGTGCTCCAGGAGCGCCATCCCGATACCCATTACAACGCCGCCTACGATCTGATTCCGGGCAGTCAGCGGATTAATAATCTGGCCCGCATCCATAACGGTCACAACGCGGCTGACGCGCAGCCGCGCGATCTCCGGTTGCCATGTCACCTCAACGAAGTGACAGCCAAACGAGTGCGTCGAAAACTTCGGCTTAGGATTACCAAAGGACGCTGCGGATGAACCGCTGCCGGTGACCAGGCGAAGGTTCGCACGGCGCAGTAGATCAGGGAAGGGCACTCCTTTGGCAGCGCCCTCGCTCTTCACAAAGACCTGGCCATCATGGAACGCGAGATCGTCGGGCTTGCGATTCTCAAACGGCGACCCGGGCGTTGTGGCGGCGACAGTCAGAAGGGATGAGATCGCACTATCTGCCGCCGCAAGAACGGCAGGAACGACAGATGCGGTGGCCATCGAACCGCCCGAAACCGGGCCTTCCGGTAAAGCGGTATCGCCGAGCGCTACTTCGACCCTGTTCACAGGCACACCGGTCTTTTGCGAGGTGAGTTGAGCGAGCACCGTGTACATGCCGGTGCCGATATCTTGCGTGGCCGACGCGACGCGGGCCGAGCCATCATCGCGCAGTTGAACGCTCGCCGCGGCAGGGAATCGTGCAGCGACCCAGGAGCATCCGGACATTCCCCAGCCTAACGTCAAGCCGTTTCGTTTCATCGAGCCGACCTCATGCGAACGCCTGGACCAGCCGAACTTCTGTGCGCCGAGTTCGAAGCACTCAACCAAATGTCGAGATGAGAATGGAATTCCCTTCGACTCGTCGATTTTCGGTTCGTTAAGGGTGCGTAGTTTTACCGGGTCGATCTTGAGTTGATGCGCCAATTCATTCATCGCCGATTCCGTGGCGTAGAGTCCCGGAACCCGTCCGGGTCCGCGCATGTCCGCCCCCGCGCCCACGTTTCGTTTGGCGCGGCCAAACGTCACGCGGAGGTTGGGCACACTGTATTGGAACGGTGTAGCCTCACCGCAATCTTCGTGATAAGGGTCAAGCATGGACGTGTGATAAACGTAGTCGTGCTGAAGTGAGACGAGCTTGCCATCGCGCGACGCCCCCAGACGCACCCTCTGCTGGGTGCGCGGTCGATGGCCGACCGACTGAAACATCATCTTGCGGCTGAGAACTAGCTTCACCGGTTTGCGCAACTGCCGCGCTGCGGCTGCAGCGAGAGGACATTGAGTCCATGGCCACAGCTTGCTGCCAAAGCCAGAGCCGACAAACTGGGTAATCACTCGGACGTTCTCCTTCGGTAACCCAAACATTTGTGCCAGCACGCCGCGGAGGTTAACAACTCCCTGCGCTGACTCGTACAGCGTCAGGTTTGAGCCCTCCCAGATGGCGGTGGTGGCGTGCACCTCGAGCGGATTATGGGTCTCGGCCGGCGTGACGTAGGTTTGGTCAAGCTTGATCGGGGCGTTAGCAAACGCCCTATTCGCATCGCCGCGCTGACTTTGCAATCGCTCCGCCGGTCCATATCCAGTCATAACTGTATCAGGGTCGTCATCAGCTTCAAGATGTGTTTCGACGTTCGGTTTCTCCTTGGTGTACGTCGCCCGGACCGCATCGGCAGCCGCCTTCGCTGATTCGAAAGTGTCCGCCACTGCGAGCGCGATGTACTGGCCGTAATAGCGAATCACATCGTCTTCGAAGGGAGGGCGGCGTTCATTGGTTATGCCTTCGAATCCGGGTCCGAAGGTTGAGCGGTAGATTGGTCCGATGTTCTCGCGATGAAAAATCGCGCGCACTCCCGGCATCTTTTCAGCTGCGGCGGTGTCGAGCTTGAGCAATCTGCCGTTCGCAATTGTCGCCTCGACAGGCACCGCATACAGCAAGCCTGGAAAGTGGAAGTCAGAGGTGTACTGCGCCTGTCCGCTGACTTTGCGTGGACCATCGATGCGCGGCGTGTCGCGACCAATCGGAGAGCTACGCGTTGTTAGCTGCGTTTCTGGCATTTTCACTCCTTAAGTCGTCGCGGCCATTTGCAGTGCGTGGGTGAGACATCGTTTAGCCAGTTCGATTTTGAACTTGTTCTCACTTTGAGGTTTAGCATCTCGCATAGCTGCTTCCGCCGCCCTGCGAAAGTTCGCCGTGTCGGCGGACTTACCCAGGAGTGCGGCCTCCGCCTCTGGAGATCGCCATGGTTTTGTGCCTACGCCCCCGAGGGCTATGCGAACTCGCGTCACCTTCCCCCCGGCGATGGTCATGACGATGGCAGCCGACGCCAAGGCAAATTCATACGACGCTCGATCGCGCAGCTTCAGATAAACCTGCTTACTTCCGGGGGTGGGGCGTGGCAACGACACCTGTATGATGAGGTCGCCAGGTTCCAGCACTGTTTCGCGATTGGGTGTGCTGCCGGGCAAGAGATGAAAGTCGCCGATGCGGATCGAGCGTGGACCTTTCAGCCCCTGTACATGGATCGTCGCTTCTAACGCTGCCATCGCCACGCACATGTCTGACGGATTAGTCGCAATGCACTGTTCGCTTGCGCCAAGGATAGCTAGCGTGCGGTTGCTCCCGGTGATTGCGGGGCAACCGGTCCCGGGCTCGCGCTTGTTACAGGGCATCGCCGTGTCGCGGAAATACATGCACCGTGTTCGCTGCAGCAGATTGCCGGCAGTCGTCGCCATGTTGCGCAGCTGTGCCGATGCACCGCTGAGAATCGCCTGCGACAGTACGGCGTAATCTCGCTGCACCGTTGGATGATTGGCCAGATCGGCATTGCGAACGGTTGCGCCGATCTTCAAACCGCCTTCAGGAGTGGCTTCGATTTTGTCGAACGGCAGGCGGTTGATGTCGAGGATTCGGGCAGGCGTTTCAACGTTCAGCTTCATCAGATCGAGCAACGTCGTACCGCCCGCCACAAACCGCACGTCCGCTCCCTGCTGCGCGGTCTTCGTCCGGGCGGCGCCGGCAATTGCCGCCTCAGGATCTTTGGGCCGACTGAATTCGAAGGTGTGCATCGGGATAGCTCCTTTGGCAGTTAAGCCTCTTTGCGAACTTCTTGAATTGCAGCCACGATATTTTGATAGGCTCCGCAGCGGCAGATATTTCCGCTCATCAATTCTTTCACCGAAGCGTCATCAGGACCGCACGGTTCCTTGAGCAACGCGACAGCCGACATGATCTGGCCTGACGTGCAATAGCCGCATTGGTAACCGTCATGGGCAACGAACGCGGATTGCATAGGGTGCAACGCGTCAGGGGTACCCAGGCCTTCGATTGTGGTGATCTCTCGACCGTCATGCATCAGAGCCAGGGTGAGGCATGAATTCACGCGCCTGCCGTTTACATGCACTGTACATGCGCCACACTGGCCGTGGTCACAACCCTTTTTGGTTCCTGTGAGCTCAACGGTTTCACGAATACAATCGAGCAGCGTCGTCCGTGGATCGATCCGAAGATTATGGTCTTTACCATTAATTCGCAGCTTGATCGGGAGTGCGCCCTCGATGGTCGAACCAGCATTGGTCTCTTCGGTGGCGTCGTTCCCAAGGGCAGGAACATATGCCCCAACAACGGTGCCTGCAACGCTGCTTCCGGTTGTTATGAGAAATTTGCGTCGGGTAGGCTTCGTCGGAAACGATTGCTCATCATCGTCTGACATGGAGTCCTCCATTTGATTGAAAGCCTAAGGAAGTTTTGCGTACTTTACACCCGTCCTACAGGCGCGTCGAATGATTTTCGGTAATCTGTCTTGCTTCCATTTTCGTATGCCATGCAAATTATTCTGCTAGCAGTTTTTGAATCTGCCGCTCGGTTTCGTCGTAATTTCCTTCACCAACGTGCTTCGCACGAATTCGTCCTTGTTTATCTAACAGCAACATGGTGGGCCAGGCATAGACGTCATAAGCATTCCATGTTTGATAGTCGTTATCCGAAACGACCGGGTAATTGATTCCTAGTGAAACAACCTGGCCACGTAGGTTTTCGGCAATTCTTTCCTCAGCAAACTCAGGTGAGTGCACACCAATTACAGTCAGCCCTTTCTCACGGTAGCGATCATGCCAGCTTTTGACGAAGGGCAACGTGTTACGACAGTTAATGCAGCCAAAAGTCCAGAACTCGACTAGCACCACGCGACCGCGCAGGTTCTCTAGCTTGAGCGGCTCTGAGTTTATCCAGTAACCATGGGCCAGCGCTGGGGCAGTCGTGGACTCAGAGCTCTCGTATTCTGCCGATGTGCCAAAGGGTGCCAGTAGTCGTTCTGACAAACCGGTTACATACACTGTGGCCGCTACAATGACGACTCCCACAATGATCCCGATTAACATGTTCCGTCGTCTCTCCATGGATTGTCCTTACTATCGCGCGCCTGCCTATTAATAACGGTCTACTTCGATAACAGCCCTCGCAAAATCCGCCGGTGCTTCCTGAGGCAAGTTGTGTCCGGTTCCGCCCTTGATCGTTCGGTGGAAATATTTGCCAGAGAACTTCTTTGCGTAAGAACTCGGGTCTGGATGCGGTGCGCCATTGGCATCGCCTTCCAGTGTAATTGTCGGAACCGTAATTACCGGCGCTTGCGCCAGACGCCTTTCATAATCGTCGTATTGTCTTTCACCGTTTTCCACACTCAATCGCCAACGATAGTTGTGAATCACAATTTGGACGTGATCCGGATTATCGAAGGAGGCTGCGGTGCGATCGAAGGTCACGTCATCGAAGCTCCATTTCGGGGAAGCTGTTTGCCATATGAGCTTTGAGAATTCCCGTCGGTATTTTTCGTAACCGGCCCGGCCACGTTCAGTCGCAAAATAGAACTGATACCACCATTGGAGTTCAGCCGTCGGCGGCAACGGCATGCGGTTAGCCGCTTGACTCCCGATGAGATAGCCACTAACTGAGACCATCGCCTTACAACGTTCTGGCCACAGCGCAGCTACGACGTTGGCGGTGCGCGCTCCCCAATCACAACCTCCGATAATCGCTTTGTCGATCTTCAGCGCATCCATCAGCGCAATCACATCAAGAGCAAGTGCCGACTGCTGACCGTTGCGCAATGTCTCAGGAGAAAGAAATCTCGTGGTCCCGTAGCCCCGCAGATACGGCACAATCACGCGATAACCTTTAGCAGCCAGTATCGGTGCGACATCAACGTAGGTGTGAATATCGTATGGCCAACCATGCAGCAGGATCACCGGCCGCCCGCCGGCAGGACCGCTCTCCGCGTACCCGACATTCAACACGCCAGCTTCGATCTGTTTCACGGGACCAAAGGAAGAGATGGCCGGCAAATCGGCAGCCTTTTGTGATGTCGGCCCTGAAGCACGAACCATTCCCAATTGGGTGGCGGCAATGGACATGAAGGCAGCGCCAATAAAATCACGGCGAGGGGATCTAAATTTTTCAGTCATCTTCTTACGTCAGCGTTGATAGCTGTTCAGATCCAAGCAGTGGTCGATAATGTTTCGCTAGTGGTGCTGCTGATTGTTTTCTCATTAGCGTAACTTAGCGTTTGGTCTTCACATCGTCAGGACCACGCGAAATCGTGCATCGCCACTCATCATTCGTGCGTACGCCTCGGCTGCTTTTTCGAGCGGATACGTTTCAATCATAGGACGCACGCCAGTTAGTTCGGAGAAGCGCAACGTGTCTTCGGCATCAATGGCTGTTCCCGTGGACCACCCTTGAATCGTCCGAGTCCCGCCGATGAGCTGTAGAGGTGTAACCTCAATGGGTTTAAAATCGGCGCCTATCACCATGAACGTGCCATTTGTTCCCAAGCCGTCGATTAACTCAGACATCGCTTTCGAACTGGGGGCCGTTGCCAAAATCACTTGTGCGCCGCCGAGCTTTTGCAACGCTTCTGCTGCATTAGTAGCTTTGCTATCGATGTAAACATGCGCTCCCAGTTTTTTTGCCAGCCCCTCGTTTTCCGATCCGCGCCCGACAGCTGCCACGAGTTCGAAATCTCCGCCCGGTTTAGAGATCTGTGCCGCGGTCATTACTTCTTTTCGTACAGCTTTGGTCGTCATCGTTTGCCTCCTCTGAACTCGGGTTTAGATCCCTGGTTGGTCTGTCCTTATGCGGTGAGTGCGGAGTCGTTCATGGCAGCTCTTCGCCGGTCTGCTCCGCCGCCATGTACCTGGCATACCAGTCGGGCCAGTTTTCATCCCGCTGTCCCCCAGTTCGCTTTTCATGCTCGCCATGAGCTGCCTCTGCACGCCGAAACGCGCTGGACAGATCGCTGATCGAGCCGAACGAAATCGCGCCAGGATCGACGCGCCCGCTAAGCCGAGTCGTAATCTCCTGCAACAGCCAGCTATTACCATCGGGATCGCTGAACGATGCGAGCGAGGAGTAGGTGCGACGCTCGGGATCGAGACCGCTGACTGGCCCGCTTGAGCCGAAGTGGAAGAAATCGCTAACTTCAATGCCTGCGGCGACCAGCTTGTCGCGGGCGTCCTCAATATCAGAGACGATCAAGTATGTTCTTTGGGCCGAGCCGGGTGCCGCCGACGTTAGGTTATTGCCGAATTGGACTGAGCACGCCGAGCCGTGTGGTGTGAACTGAAACACACCGGAGCCGGGAGGCGTGACGTCCTGGCGCCACCCGAGTTTCCGGTAGAACTCCTGTGCGCGTTCGGCATCCGAGACCGGGATGACGATTGCTTCTAGCTTCATGTCGACATTCGCGACGCTCGCGTCAATGGGCGTGTTGTTGTTACTCATTTCATACTTCGGGTTTGCCATCTTCTTTCCTCCCATGCGTCATCTAAACAAGTCAGTCTGTTTAAAATTGCGCCACACAGTCACGCGCCCTGGTCCTCTAATCGCGCATGTAGTGACAGCTGTAGCCTCCGGGGTGTTTTCGCAAGTAGTCCTGGTGATAGTCCTCGGCGCTGTACCAAGTGGAGGCGGGCTCGATGGTTGTCGTAATCGGGCGCCTCCATTTCCCTGATGCGTCTACGCGCGCCCTCACTAGTTTTGCCGTTACTTTCTGCTCAGGCGTCTGCGGAAAAATCGCTGATCGATATTGCGTGCCAGCGTCGTTGCCTTGACGGTTGAGCGTGGTTGGGTCGTGCAGCTTGAAGAACCACTTCTCTAGTAAGTCTTCGTAGCTAAGCATCGCCGGAGCGAAAGTCACGCGGATTGCCTCGGCGTGTCCCGATTGGCTGTGGTGTGTATCGGCGTAAGTAGGATTCTCGAGCCAGCCGCCGGTGTAACCGACCTCGGTATCGATTACGCCGGGCACGTCGCGGAGAATTTCTTCCACACCCCAGAAACAGCCGCCGGCGAGCACAGCAACCTCCGTCGAGTTCTGACTCGCAGCGCGCGCGCGGCTCATTTCTGCAGGATCATTCATGGTAGGGCTCTTCAAACGAAGGGTCTCTCACTTCACCACCGTAAGGAGCGGCTTGCCTTTCTCGACGATATACGTCGCGAGTTCGCGCCCTCGGCCGGCACCGACGATCCTTGCCGAGTGGACCGTTCCGGCTGGGATGAACAGCACTTCTCCGGCTTTGACGATCATCGGCGGCTTGCCCTCCAGCGTGTATTCCCACGTACCTTCGAGGACATAGATGATCTCTTCACCCGGATGCGAGTGCCTTGGGGCCGTCGTTCCCGGCTCGAGCTCGACGATCACCTGGATGACCTCGCGTCCGGACACAGTCAGGTCGTGCTTGTGGAGCTCAGTGCGCCGGGCTCCGACTTGCTGCGCCTGCGCCACGTCAAGCACCAAACCGCTTCCGACCATCAGCAACGCTATCGCCATAATTCCAGTCGTTTTCATGTGTCACTCCTCCTGTGCTACTGAGTTCACCACAACTTTAGAGATCTGGAAATTAGACGAAGGTATCGATCGATACCAAAGTATTGGATCGCAATAAAGCTGACCGCATGGTTATCATTAAGGAACACTTGCCGTGTTGGCTTGAGTGGATCGCAGCGATCGAAAGGAGGCGCGGAGTTCTTCAGAGAAAATTTGCGGCTGTTCCCACGCTGCGAAATGTCCGCCGCGGTCGACCTCCTTGAAGTAGATCAGATTTGGATACGCACTCCGGGCCCAGGTTTCCGGGGATCGGTAGACCTCGTCCGGGAATACCGTGATCGCAACTGGCAGCGAAATCTCGGCGCTCTTCTGGTCGGCCGCGCTCGTGGGCCCGCGCCCGCCGTTCTCCCAGTAGATGCGCGCCGCTGAGGCGCCGGTATTTGTCAGCCAGTACAACGTGATGTTGTCGAGGACGTCGTCTTTCGTCGGCAACTGCTCAGGATCGGCGCCGTACTTCCATTTCGCGAAGCCGGGATGTCCGAGGAGCCACGCTGCAAGGCCGGCAGGTGAGTCCGTCACGCCGTAGCCGATGTTTTGCGGCCGTGCAGTCATCATCGTGACGTAGGCCCTGTTTCCCATCCTGGCGGCCGCCACAAGCGATTCAAACTCCGCGCGCTCTCTCTCTGATAGCCCCGCCGGCGCGGGCCCTCCGGCCGGGATGACCGCGGCCACTTCAGGCGGCACCGTCCCAGGAAGGCTGACGTGGATGCCGAGCAGTCCTTTGGGCGCCTGCCGCGCCATCGAGTTGGAGACCGGCGAGCCCCAGTCGCCGCCTTGGGCGACGTAACGCGTGTACCCGAGGCGCCTCATCAATTCCGCCCACGCTTTCGCGATGCGGTCGGGACCCCAGCCGGTGTCGGTCGGCCTTCCGGAGAACCCAAACCCCGGGAGAGATGGGATGACGACGTCGAAAGCATCCTCGGCGCGACCGCGGTGTTCAGTTGGATCGGTGAGCGGTTCAATGATCTTGAGCTGCTCGATTACCGATCCCGGCCAGCCATGCGTAACGATGACGGGCAACGAATTCTGGTGGCGGGAACGGACGTGGATGAAGTGGATGTCCACGCCGTCGATGTTGGTGATGAAATTCGGAAGCGCGTTCAGCTTCGCTTCCGCCTTGCGCCAGTCGTAGCTGCCGCCCCAATAGCGGACCAGGTCCTGAAGCCGGGCGAGCGTCACGCCTTGCGAGGGGTCGGTCTCCTTGTCAGGCCAGCGCGTGGCCGCGATGCGACGGCGCAGCTCGACGAACTCCTTCTCAGGAATCTTCACCTTGAACGGCCGGATTTTGTCTTTGTCAGTTCTAGACTTATCGCTTTGAGCATAGCTCGAAAAACTCAAACCCAGGCAAAACGCAAGGGTGATGATCGCAATAACAGGTTTGCGAAATAACATTGGGCATGAAGTCAATAAGAACATTCCCTTTTCTCCTTAAGACAAAGTTCTCGCAACGCGTTCTACTTTGATTACGGCAACGTGCAATGATCACATAGAGCGACGCATGCAAAGGCGCGTCGCCCCCCTGACACTGCACTACCGTAGTGATTTGAACGCCGCGCGCAGCTCTGACGCGAAGAGTGCCGGTTCTTCCCATGCGGCAAAGTGTCCGCCGCGAGCGACCTCGTTGAAGTAGGAGAGGCCGGGGTAGACCGTCTCGACCCAGCTGCGCGGGGCAGCAAAGACCTCGCCGGGGAACGTCGTGAAGCCGACCGGAACCGCGACCGGCGGAGGAGCACCACCGGCCGCACCGGCCGCGGCCTGAGTCTGTCCGGACTCCCAGTACGCCCGTGCGGCCGAGGCGCCGGTGCGCGTCAGCCAGTACAGCGTGATGTTGTCGACGATGCTCTCCCGGGTGAGCCTGCCCGTGGGTTGGCCGTCGACGAACGCGCGGGAAATCTTGTAGTAGCTGTCCGTGTCGTGGTCGAGCAACCACGCCGCGAGGCCGATTGGCGAATCCAGTAGGGAATAGCCAATCGTCTGAGGCCGGGTGGCTTGTTCGAGGTAGTAGCCGAAACCCGTAGCCCTAAATGTCGCGAGCGCCTTGTGTGCGGCCTTTTCCCGCTCGGAGCTCGCCGACATTTTATCGGCGAGGCCCAACGCTGCGGTGAGCAAGTTGACGTGGATCCCCACCAGCCCCTTGGGCGCCTGGCGACCCATCGCGTCCGTGACGACGGCGCCGACGTCGCCACCCTGGGCGACGTAGCGTGTGTAGCCGAGTCGCTCCATCAGCGTCGCCCACGCGCGGGCGGTGCGGCCGGGGTCCCAGCCCAGCTCGGTTGGCTCGCCCGAGAAGCCGTAGCCAGGCAAGGATGGCAGCACCAGATGGAACGCATCGCTGGGGGTGCCACCGTGCGAGGTCGGGTCGGTCAGGGGACCGACGGTTTCGAGCAACTCGATGACCGAGCCGGGCCAGCCATGCGTCACGATCAGTGGCAACGCGTTCTCATGCCGGGACCTGACATGGATGAAGTGGGTGTCCACGCCGTCGATCTTCGTCACGAACTGCGGAACGGCATTCAGCTTCGTCTCGGCTTTTCGCCAGTCGTAGTCCGTCGCCCAG
>JANNON010000842.1:0-33271 GCA_031399105.1 Blastocatellia bacterium
GGCTCGAGTGCAGGTTTCCGGTCGGCTCGTCGGCGAGAATGATGCGCGGGTTAGCCACCACGGCCCGCGCGATGCCGACAAGCTGTTGTTGTCCGCCCGAGAGCTGAGTGGGAAAGAGATCTTTCTTACCAACGATCTGAAAGCGGTCGAGGGTGTGACAGACGATCGATTGCCGCTCTTTGCGTCCCACATCACGATACGAGAGCGGCAGCTCGAGGTTTTCAAAGACCGTCTGATCATCGAGCAGGTGATAACTTTGAAAGACAAACCCGATGTTCGAGTTCCGCAGCGCAGCGCGCTTTTTGTGATCGAGTTTGTGAACGGCAACGTCGTCAAAGTAATACTCGCCCGTCCATGCTTGATCGTGCATTCCCAGGATGTGCAGCAACGTCGATTTACCGGCTCCCGACGGTCCCATGATGGAAACGAACTCGCCGGCCTGAATATCGAGATCGATGCGGCGCAGTACATAAGTCTTGGCCGGTCCCTGGGCAAAATGTTTTTCGATATTGCGCAGCCGGATCATTGAATGTCCCCGAAACCGCTCTCTTTCAATTCGCGTTTGGCTTCCTCAATCTCGGCGCGGCGGCTGGCTGATCCTGTCTCTTCCTCAACAATCAAACCGTCAAAGAGATGGACGATGCGGTCCGCGTGCTGCGCATAACGAGGGTCGTGCGTGACCATGCAGATCGTGGCGCCGCCGCGATGCAGCTCACGCATCAACTCCATTACCGATTCGCCGTTCGTAGAATCGAGGTTGCCCGTTGGCTCGTCGGCCAGCAGGATGCTTGGCTGGCCGGCCACGGCGCGGGCCACTGCAACGCGCTGTTGCTGGCCTCCGGAAAGCTGGCTGGGAAGGTGCTTGGCGCGATGGGCCATGCCTACTCGTTCCAACGCATCGGTGACACGCTTCTTGCGATCGGCCGAAGCCATACCGCGATAGGTCAACGGCAACTCGACATTTTCATAGACAGTCAGATCGCCAATCAGGTTAAAGCTCTGAAAGATGAAACCAACTTCGCGATTGCGAATGCGCGCGCGTTGCGAAAGCGAGAGATTCTCGACCGCGTTGTCATTCAACACGTATTGCCCATCGGTCGGTGTGTCCAGCAATCCGAGAATCGACAGCAGTGTTGATTTGCCGCACCCCGATGGCCCGGCGATGGAAACGTACTCGCCTTTTTGAATATCGAGATGAATGCCTGAGAGGGCATGCGTTTCAACCTCGTCCGTGTAGAAAACTTTCTTCACGTCGTTGAGACGAATAAGGGGTTCAACTGAACTCATCTGAGAATCTCCTTCATTTTGGATACACCGCTGTGCGAGCTTTCCTGACGAAACTTTGTAGGGGCGTCCCTCCGGTGGGCGCCCTCTTGGATAAGCAAATAAATCTAGCGAGAAGCCAGGGGGCGCCCACGGAGGGGCGCCCCTACAAGGTTACTGCAGTCGGATCACGTCGTAGTTGTCCCACGCCGAGGTGTCCGAAAGGATTACCTGATCGCCTTCTCGCAAACCGTCGATGATTTCGATAGTGCTCACGGAACTGCGGCCGAGCGTAACCGCAATACGCGTCGCTTCCTGACCGTCCGGACTTACACGAAAGATCTTTACTGTCGATTGGCCCTGCCCAAACGCCGGGCGGCCCATGTAGAGAATGTTGTCGAGCCGTTCGAGTTCGATCGTGCCATCGACGCTCAGATCGGGTCGCGCACTGGAAGGCAACGGCCCAGTCAGCATTGCGTCCACGACGAAGGTGCCTTCTCGCGCCGCTGGATCGATACGCGACACACTTCCCTGGATCACGCCGTTGCGCGTATCAATCTCAACTCGCTGACCAACCCTTACGTCTTTGATCTGGGTTTCAGGAATTCTGAGTTCGGCCTTAAGAGAGGCCGGATCTGCAACGCGGGCGATGTCGAATCCCGGGGTTACCTGCTGGCCCACCTGTACGGTGATCTGCTGCAACACGCCGGCGGAACCTGCGCGTACTTTCAAACTCTCAACTTGATCGTGTTTGAGTTTTGCAAACGCCCGCAACTGATCAATGCGACTGCGCTGGGCGTTGATCTGCGCCTTGGTCGATTTCACGCTGATTTCGAGTCGCTGTTTCTCGACACTCAACCTATTCGCAAGATCCTTAACCTGAACGCGAGCTACCTTTAGCGTCAGGTCTGCGATCAATCCTTGCTTTCCCAGCTCTTCATTCGCATCCAACTGTAACTTTGCCTGGCTGTATTCGGCATTGATGCTTGCGATCGCTGCTTGCTGCGTCATGCTCTCGCTCTCCAAACGCACGCGCAGACTTTCCGCATCGGCCTCAGCAGCTTTTAGCTGAAAGTCGGCATCCATTGCCTGTTGCAACATCTGTGGATTTGAAAGCTCAGCAATTACGGTCATTGGACCAACTTCAACGCCGGCCTGAACCGGGATGCTCTCAACACGACCGTCAGCGGGCGCGGGAATGCGACGCGTGAGTTCTGGAACCAGCGTTCCGAGACCGCGCACCTGGCGCAGCATCTGACCACGTTTGACGGTATCGATGACGGCTGTCGAGCGCTCGACACCGGGCGCGGCCCGCTTAAGCTTGGTCAGCCCATAAGTAATGCCGGCAAGAGTGGCGATACCGACGGTGAGCAAGACCGCCGTGCGGATCTTCTTTTTTAGTTTGGATTTTCCCGGACGCTTTATATCCATCTGGTTTTGGGGGCGACTGCGAAAAGCTAATGGCTCTGGACGCCAGGTTACCGATCGGAGAACTGCAAAGTTGTTGAGAGCGGTAATGAAGTGAGCTTGGCAAATTTCGGCAAACTTCTCCGGCGACTTTGCAGTTCTCCGTGGGAAAGTTAATTCAAAGCTTGTGCCAGCAGTGGCATTTCTTAGAGCACAGAGGAAAGTGCGTTTTTCTGGAGCGAAAATCGATTTTCTCAAGGAAGCAGGATCAGTGATGTCCGGTGCGGTGGAAGGTTGCGAAAAAAACAGTTTCGCTTTCGAAACTGCAAATCCCATTTTCGACAAACCCTCCGAAATTGTGGAGGGGCACTTGTCCGTGGTCCGTTGTCAGTTGTCAGTTGTCAGTTGTCATCAACTGTTCGTTCCGAATCGGCTGTTTCCGTCCGAGGTGCGGCGGTGGCTTTGCCCCGCCGGACGCTGAGTTTTGAATCGGGGCTACGCCCTTGGTCGGTCTCATAAAGCAAAGCGCCGAGCCGCACCGGGCACCCGCGTCGATGATCGTGATGTTCTGCGGTGTCAGAATTTTCTATTTCTGATCAATTGGTCCACTGACAGCGCGCTGCCTGTTTCTGATGGTGGATTCGCCCAGCACCAGTCCTCGGTGCCTCTTCACCCTTCCGTCTTCATCTTTCATCCCATTTCGTGCATGGAGAAGCCGCACATCGTCTAATACCACATTGCAGTTTTCTTATACTCGAGACCCGTCTTTCTGGTTACCTTTGAAAATCCTAATAGTTCTGCAGGTAGTCGAGGTGGCGCTTATTTGGCACGACCGTTGCCCAATAGCCAGACGTTGACAGCGTTGCTTGTGTTGAGAGTGACGATGAGATTTGGCTGACGAGAGCGATTCGTCGGCAAGCGGTACCGGCGGCCTCACGGCTGCCGTACGACGGGGGCCCGCTAGCGAAGGGGAGAGCGCGAGCGGGTTCCCAGAGATTCTGACAAGTTGGAAGAGTGAGGGAATTGAAAGCGTAGTCGAACTAAAGTTTGAGCCCTGGATGCTCACTTTTTGAAAGAACGTACGAGACAAGTCGCCCCTGTATAGACGTAAGTAGGCGACTGAACGAAAACCCGCCGCGAAGGGGAGAGCGCGGCGGGTTTTCTGTTTCAGCTATCTCAAATCTTAGATCTCAAATTTGAGATCTCAGGAACTGTTCGCTCGAACATTGGATGAAGAAACACAATTCGGCCGGCAACGATCGTAGCCACCGCGGCGCCTTTGAACTTTCGCTTATCAAACGGAGTGTTCCGGCTCTTTGATCGCGAATGCGCGACATCAAACGTCCATTCGAGATCGGGATCGAGAATAGTAACGTCCGCCCATGCATTCTGCTTCAACGTCCCTCGGTCTTCCAATCCAAACGCTCGCGCCGGGTTGGTAGCACACAACTCAACCAGACGCTCGAGGTCTATTACTCCCTGGTGAACCAGGTCGAACGCGAGTCCCACTGCCGTTTCCAAACCGATGATTCCGAACGGCGCCTGATCGTATTCCAACGCTTTTTCGTCAGCATGATGCGGCGCGTGATCCGTTGCTATGCAATCAATGGTTCCGTCGCGCAGGCCTTCGAGCAACGCGCCTTTGTGTTCCGCACTTCTCAGCGGCGGACACATTTTGGTGTTGGTGTCGTAGTCTTCAACCGCATCGTCTCCGAGCGTCCAATGATGCGGCGCAACTTCACAGGTGACGCGGAGGCCAAGTTCCTTCGCACGACGGACCGCCTCTAAAGTACCGCGCGTTGAAACATGGGCCAGGTGCACGCGCGCGCCGGTAAGTTTAGCGAGTGCGCAATCACGAACCGCGTCTACTTCTTCCGCGGCCGCTGGCATTCCCTTCAGACCGAGAATCAACGACCAGCGACCTTCATGCATCACGCCACCCGAACTGAGACTCAGATCCTGACAGTGGTCCACGACCGTTAGATCGAAACCGCGGGCATATTCCATCGCACGGCGCATCAATCCTGCCGTCGGGACTGGACGACCGTCATCGGAAACGGCCACTATGCCCGCCTTCTTCATTTCGCCCATCTCGGCGAGTTCTTTGCCCTCGCTTCCCTTCGTAATCGCGCCCAGCGGAAACACATTTGCGAGTTGCGCGCGCTGTCCTTGTTCGATGATGAAACGGGTTACTGCTGGATTGTCGTTAATTGGATCGGTGTTCGGCATCGCACATACGCTGGTCCAGCCACCAGCGATGGCAGCGGCAGCGCCAGTTGCGATAGTTTCCTTATATTCCTGACCCGGTTCGCGCAGGTGGACGTGTAAATCGATGAATCCGGGCGCGACTATCAAACCAGTAGCATCGAAAACGTCCGCGTCGGCAGGCTGCGGCTCGCCACGATCCAACAGGCCGACCACTCGTCCATTTTCGATCAGAAGATTCTTACCGGAGTTAACCCCCGACGACGGATCGATTACATAACCATTTGCGACCAACAGTTTCATGAGGCGCTTCCCTTGCGCTGACGTTTTCCGTTCTTTGTATTCTTGATTGATTCCGATTCCTGTTCGGGCTCGGTCGCAACGTGGTTTCCGCGAGCCAACAAATAGAGCACCGCCATGCGAACGGCCACGCCATTCGTCACCTGATCAAGAATCAGCGACTTGCCGCCATCAGCGATCTCTGAAGAAATCTCAATTCCGCGGTTCATCGGTCCAGGATGCATCACGATCGCATCGGGCGCAGCCAGATCGAGATGGTCAAGGTGCAAACCAAAGTGAATCGCATACTCGCGCATCGACGGAAAGAACGCCGCGTCCTGGCGCTCGCGTTGAATTCGCAGAATCATCACTACATCCGCGGCATCGACGGCGGCTTGAATTGATTTCTCGACTCTCAGGCCGTGCTCGACTAGTTCCGAAAACTCGGGCGGCACGAGCGTGCCCGGGCCGGCGATGCTCACGGTTGCGCCAAGTTTCGTCAGCAGGTAAGCATTGGAGCGGGCCACCCGCGAGTGAAGAATGTCGCCGATGATGGCTACTTTAAGTCCTTCGATTCTTCCTTTATGTTCGCGAATCGTCAGTGCGTCTAATAGCGCTTGGGTTGGATGCTCATGCGAACCGTCTCCGGCGTTCACAATCGGGGCGTTACACATGCGCGCCAGTTGATTCGGAGCCCCGGCCATCGAGTGGCGAATCACGATGCAGTCGGGCGCCATCGCCTCCAGATTGCGCGCGGTGTCCAACAGCGTCTCGCCTTTCGTGACGCTTGAAGTCGACACGCTGATATTTACAGCATCGGCGGATAGTCGCTTGGCGGCAATCTCAAACGAGGTACGAGTGCGGGTAGAAGATTCGAAGAAGAGGTTAATCACCGTCCGGCCGCGTAATGCCGGAACTTTCTTGATCTCCCTTTTGGACACGTCGCGGAAGGTCTCGGCAGTGTCGAGTAGATACGTGATCTCACCGGCATCCAACTCGCGAATGCCTAATAGATGGCGGCGGGTGAAGGTGGAAGACATGAATCTTGAGACTGGTCAGTTACCGTTGGGCTTTGAACGTTGAACGGTGTGCTTGATCTTAGTGCTTCTTGCTTGGTGCTTCTTGCTTGGTGCTTTGTGCTTTGTGCTTTGTGCTTAGTACTTTGTACTGTGTGCTTGGTCCTTTTGTGCGCAGTGCTTTGTAGTTGATGCTTGGTACTTGCTCTTTTGAGATCTCAAATCTCAGATCTCAGATCTCAGAGAAGAAGAAGGCACCGAGTACAAAGCTACATTCAAAAAACTACGCTCAAGCACTAAGCTCAAAATACCAAGTTCCAAGCACTAAGTTCCAAGTACTAAGCTCCAAACCGCCAAGTCCGGTTCCTTAATAAAAAAGCGGCCATCGCTGGCCGCTGTTTCAAACCGCTTCTGCCGCCGGTCGCTCGACGATGACCACACCTTCTTCTTCGTCAAACTCCTTCAGCATCACTTTGATAATTTCGCTCTTCTTCGTCGGCACCAGTTTCCCGATGTAATCTGCCTGAATTGGCAACTCTCGATGCTCCTTGCCGCGATCGATCAGCACCGCGAGGTGCACTCGCCGAGGCCGGCCAAAATCTATCAACTGGTCGAGCGCGGCGCGAATGGTCCGGCCAGTGTAAAGCACGTCATCGATCAGAATGATGCTGCGGTTTTCAATGTCACCCGGCAACTCAGTGCGATTCACAATAGGCTTGGCGCCTACCGTCGAAAGATCATCGCGATAGAGAGTGATATCGAGCACGCCAACCGGCGGGCGATCACCTTCGAGATCAGCGATCTTGTCCGCCATTCGCTCTGCTAGAGGCACGCCGCGGCGCCTGATTCCTACCAGGTACAAGTCGTCAGCGCCATGATTTTCTTCTACGATTTCGGAAGCAAGACGGGCCAGTGCGCGATTGATGCGCGGGCCATCCATGATGCGTGCTTTCTCGATAAAATCCATTGCAGCGGATACTAACAAGAAGAATCCTTCCTTACAAGTTGACTGCTAAAACGCATCTCGACGTCATGGCTTGTCAGTACTAAATGCGTCTGCTAGTCTCGCCTCAAATCGAGTTAGTCGCAGAGCCTTTGACCCTCTATCATTCACTGTTGCGTCCGCTGCTTTTTCGTCTGCCACCCGAGACAGCCCACGAATGGGCGCTGCATTCTCTAAGTTTTTTGCCAGCGACGCTGAACCGTTTCATATCTCGCCGGTTCGAACGCCAACCTTTCGGCACCTTGGAACGATTCGGATTACGTTTTCAGAATCCGGTCGGCTTGGCCGCTGGATTCGACAAGGACGGCATCGCGCTCAACTCGCTCGCAGCACTGGGTTTTGGATTTATCGAAGCCGGCACTGTTACTTATCAACCGCAACCTGGTAATGAAAAACCGCGCCTCTTTCGTCTCCCTGAGGACAGGGCTTTGATCAATCGCGCGGGCTTTAACAACCGTGGCGCTGCCGCTTTCGTAGAACGTGTACGAAGCAATCGGCCCCAATGTGTGCTTGGAATAAGCATCGGGAAGAGCAAGGTCGCCCAGTTTGACGAGGCAATCGCGGACTATCTGAAATCATTCGAAATCGTCTATCCATATGCTGATTACATCGCCGTCAACGTTAGCTCTCCAAACACTCCGCGCCTGCGCGAACTGCAGCAAGCCGATCAGCTGCATCAGTTGTTGAGCGCATTACAAAAACGAAATCATGAACTCGCGCGCGACGCGAAGCCGTTACCGCTCCTGGTCAAACTTTCCCCTGACCTTCAAGCCGGAGAATTGGAAGGCATTGTAGATGTTGTCAACCGGACGAAAGTCTCAGGAATCATTGCGACAAACACGACCGTTAGTAGAAACAATCTCCGAACTTCCGGAGCTGAGGTTGATGCTTTTGGCGCTGGCGGTTTGAGCGGCGCGCCGTTGCGATCGCGCTCAAACGAGTTGCTTGCAAAACTCTATCGTCTGACAGAAGGCACGATCCCGCTAGTCGGTGTCGGTGGGATCTTTGACGCGCAGGATGCGTGGAAGAAGATCTGCGCCGGCGCCAGTCTCGTTCAACTCTATACTGGCTTTATCTACGAAGGACCTGGGATTGCGGCAAAAATCAATGATGGTCTGCGAACGATTCTAGTGCAGGAGGGTTTCAAGTCGCTCGACGAGGCAGTTGGTAATAAGGCTGAGGAGATTTTGAGATGAGGGAAGTTCACGCCACCGCGGACGCGCACGAACAGGCCCGACGCAAGTTAATCGTAGCGCTGGACGTCGCCTCTTCCAACCAGGCACGGACCATCGTCAGCATGCTGCGTGGGGCGATTGGAATGTTCAAGATCGGCTCACAACTTTTCACGTCCGCCGGTCCGGAGATGGTTCGAGAGATTATTGCCGGCGGCGATGAGGTTTTTCTCGACCTCAAATTCCATGACATACCCAATACAGTTGCCGCCGCCGCTACGGAAGCGACTCGCCTCGGTGTTTCAATCTTTAACGTTCACGCCGTTGGTGGAATGGAGATGATGACGCGAGCGCGAGAGGCTGTTGTTGAAACGGCTGCGAAGGAGGGGCTCACTAAACCGGCTTTAATTGCGGTCACGGTCCTCACCAGTGCAAATGCCGCAACGATGAGGGAGGTTGGCGTTACGACTTTTATAGATGAGCAGGTGATTCGACTCGCACAACTAACGGAAGCGGCAGGCCTCGATGGCGTGGTGGCTTCGCCGATTGAGATCGAGTTGTTGCGAAGAACCATACCGGATAGAAAATTTCTCTTAGTTACACCCGGTGTAAGGCCAACAGGAGCAAGTGCGGATGACCAAAAGCGCACGATGTCACCTCGTGAGGCCATCAGTGCTGGCGCAGATTACCTGGTAGTTGGCCGACCAATCTTGAGTTCGAAGGACCCTGTCGCAGCAGTTCGATCGGTTATTGAAGAGATGGCGAAGGGGCTCACGACTAAAGAGGAACTGAATTGACAGGCTGGCGTGTACCTTTTAGTGGGTTTCGTCCCAGGTTGAACCAGGTGTCACTTGTTAGAACTTCATTTGCTTCTTAACTCTACTTTGCGCCTAGTCAGTTACCGATTCTGCAACTTCAGAGGCTTATTCTGAACACCTGTTTCGCTTTGCACAAAGGCCCCTCGATTTATCTTGGGAAAGTCTCAAAAGATTTCTGCGTGCTTTTAGAACCTGATTTGCCCTTGCTCCCGATTAAAACTATTATTTGAAGGTGACCCAAAGTTTGAAGCCCGCCGTATTCCTCTCCTCATTGGTTTTGTTACTCGCGCTCGTGATGCCAGTTTCCGGACAGCGGAAAAATGACATTTCATCAGCGCCCCTCTCACCTTTGCCGTATCAAATTGGCGAGCGTCTGACCTACAACATTTCCTTCTCCAGTTTCATCAGTGCTGCTCACGCTGAACTGCGCGTGGTGGCGCGTGGAGTTTATTTTGATCGGGAGGGAGTCCAACTTCGGGCTCACATCGAAACGACCGGGATCGTCAGCACGGCAATTTATGGGATCAACCATGACTACATTTCCTACGTTGATCCGCAGACTGGTTTTCCTTACCGGACACAAGAGGTTCTGCGCGACGGATCGCGCACATCGGAGGCGTTTCGAGATTTCAATGGCGGGACCTTTGACTTCGTCTCAGCGCTCTATCGGATGAGATCGCTGCCGCTTGCAGAAGGCTCCTCTTATTACCTCTCCGTGGCCGGTGATGGTCGGCAGGATTATCAAATCGAACTTCGAGTGAAGGGACGGCAAACGATCAAGACCAACGTGGGATCGTTTACAACCTTTGTCTCGGAAGTAGAGGTGAAGAACGATTCCGTCGCCGATAATTACAACATCCACATCTATTTTAGCGACGATGAAAGACATGTGCCGGTGCTGGTTACAGCGAAACACAAGGCCGGGATGGTAAGGGCAGAACTAGCAGGTTCAGATTTTTTGCCACCTCCGCCGGTTGCCAAGCCGAAACCCACACCTGGCGTGGTGTTACCGGGCAGTCAAACGATGCCGGCCGCTGGAGGGAATAGCAATTTAAGTGGCTTACCGTTCAGGGTGGGAGAACAGCTCAACTATCAGATCTTTTTGGGCACCGTTGCAGATGTTGCGGCAACAGCTACATACCACGTGAAGTCTGAGGGTCGCTATTTTGAGCGCACTGGGCTGCTCTGGACGGTCAAAGCACAAACCACAAATGCGATTCGTCGAGTATTCATGGCAAATGATGAGATCAATTCGTATGTTGATCCAAAGACACTTCTTCCCTTCCGTACCGAAATGAACCTGATCCAAGGTCGACACCGCTTCAATCAAATTCTTACGATCAATCAGGACCATGGATCGGCTACCACTGATAAGGGAGTAAAGATTGATATTCCCGTCGGCACCCACGATTTCATTTCCCTCTTCTACATGATTCGGACTCTGAACCTGACTCCGCCGAAGCAGACTGCTGTCTCGCTGCTGGTTGATAACAAACCAAAGATCGTTTTCATTGCGGCGCTCAAGAAGGAGATCATTAGGTTGGGTAATCAGGATATTCCGGCGATTCAGATCTCGCTGAAGACCGATGACCCGCAGCCTGATAGATATGTTCTTCGTGCCTGGATCAGCGACGACCGTCGCCGCTTGCCTTTGCGAATGACCGCGCAAACGGCGATTGGCCCGGTTCGAGCAGACTTGGCAATCCTTCCTCTTACTTCACAATAACGAGAACAAACCACATACGTCGGGATTCCTGATTCGCGCTGCTCTGTCGGGTCCACCACCTGTGAGTAGCTTGTCGGCCGGCCGAAATGCCTGCGGGCTGAAATTGAAAACTGTTTTCAACTAGACTATACTGCTGTTCGCCACCCCAGTGGCGATTCTCGAGTTATACCAGTCGCGAAAGGCACTCCAGATCCATGCTTAATTCTTTCATCATCGTCCTCCGAGAGGGATTCGAGTCCTTTCTCCTGGTGGCAGTCATCCTTACTTACTTGCGAAAATCCGGGCAGCCGCGTCTCATCGCCTCCGTTTATATCGCGCTGATAGCCGGCTTGTCCGCCAGCGTTGGTTTGGGCTATCTGTTGCGGGTTGGTGTCGAGGAATCTACTTTGGTGAGTGTCTTTGGCGAGACGCTTGGTGGCTACGTCAACCAATTTTTTGCCAATGAAGCTCTGCGGGAAGGCGTGCTCGGAGTTATTGCAATCATCATGGTCGGCACACTCGTCATCCACATGTGGCGAAGTGGTGGGAAGCTGCGCGAACGGATGAATCAACGCCTGAGCGACATGTCATCAAAGGGTTCTCAGTTCACTGCCTTCGCCGGGGTCTTTCTTTTCACCTTCCTGATGATTACCAGAGAAGGGATGGAGACCGCGTTAATGCTCTTGCAAATACGCGATCAGCAAATGATTACAGGAGCGCTGCTGGGATTGCTTGCGGCTTCGGTATTCGCATTGGCGTGGGCGAAGTTTGGCCACACTATTAACGTGAAGCGCTTCTTTCAAGTAACCGGCGTTTTTTTACTCCTGTTCATGTTGCAGGTGGCAATTTACTCGTTTCACGAATTCTCAGAAGCGGGAATCTTACCCAACAGCGAAATGCTGCACACCGCAACCGAAAAGTTTTCACCTGATGGCGTCTACGGGAAATGGTTTTCGCCTTTGATGGTCGGCGCCTGCGGTCTTTGGTTACTGGTGGGTTGGCTAATGGACCGTTGGCAGCAGGGAACGCAGAACGCCTCGCCGCTGGCCGAAGCGTAAGAGCAATTGAAGTTTGGACCAGAGGCTCGTCTCTATAAGACGAGCCTTTTCGTTGTCAGTATCAGGGCTTGCGGTGGGCGATGAAGAACCCACCGCGATCAAACTTTTAAGAGGTCATGAATTCGCAGCGTTGAATTTAACGTGACGGCCAGGTCGCTGGCGCTTCGCGGTTCGGATTGCGTCGGGAGTGAGGTCCGCACGACTGATCGGCGAGACCAGACTCAAAGCGACCAGTTCTATTTATTTGAACAGCGCCGCGAGTTCCCTCTTGAGCAACTTCCCGGTCGGTCCTTTTGGAATATGTGCGACGATTCGAATCATCTTTGGACATTTGAAATCCGCCAGCCGCGCCCGACAAAACTCCAATAGCGATGCTTCATCAGTCTGGCAATCGTCCTTCAGTATGACAAAGGCGGCTACCTCTTCCCCGTACAACTGATCCGGAATCCCGATGGTCGCAGCAGCCGCAATTGCTGGATGCTGGTAGAGCACCTCGTCGATCTCGCGTGGATAGATGTTCTCACCACCGCGGATTATCATGTCGGACTTTCGATCGACTATGTAATAGAAACCATCAGCATCGCGATAACCGACGTCGCCGGTGTGGAACCAACCGCCGCGAAACGCCATTGTCGTAGCGTCCGGATTTTTGTAATACGCCTTGAGGATATTCTCTCCACGCAGCACGATTTCGCCCAGTTCATTATCTGCAACTTCGCGATCTTCCTCATCGACCACGCGCATCGCGTTTCCGATCGGCAAACCACACGAGCCGGGTCGCCGATCTTCGTTCGGCGGATTGAAGGTCGAGCGACAAGTAGACTCAGAGAGTCCATATCCTTCAATAACCAAACAATTAAAAGTGTCTTCAAATCGTTTCATCACTTCGGCAGGAACCGGCGCTGAACCACACATGGCAAAGCGTAGTTGCTCGGTCTTCGAACCTTCGGGAACACCGTCAGGATAAGTACTGAGCAACATCGAAAGCATCGTCGCCACCGATCCAAACGATGTTATCTGGTAATCGGAAATAATCTGCCAAAAACGCGAGGCAGAAAATTTGGGACTAACAACCGTCGAGCCGCCTGCGTACAGAGCAGACATCGTCGTGACCGAAACTGCGTTCATATGAAACAGCGGCATAATGGTGAGCAACCGGTCGCGGTCCGTGAATCCAAGCCAGCTACTGATCTGTCTCGCATTTGCCACCACATTTCCGTGGGTCAGCAAACAACCCTTCGGTTTTCCAGTTGTGCCAGAAGTGTAGATGATGATCGCCTCGTCTTCGTGATCGAGGACTTCGGCAGACACAGTTCCCTCCTGAAAATCCGCGGTTGCCTCGGCTTCATTCTCAAACAGGATCACATGCTGAAGGGCAGCCAACTGCTCTCGAATACTTTCAACTGTTGGCAGAAACCGTGAGTGAACGAGAAGCGCTTTGGCCTCAGAGTTCGTCAGCACAAACGCCATCTCCTGGGCTTTGAGCAGAGAATTAATCGGCCCAGCCAAAGCTCCCAACTGCCAACAAGCGAAGTAAGCAATGATGTATTCGGCGCTGTTCGGCATCAACAAACTGACTACGTCGCCCTTCTTAACGCCATTGGCCGCAAGCAGCCGCGCGGCACGATCAGTGGCTGCCTGAAACTCAGCGTAAGTAAATGCGCGCCCATCTGCCTCAGAGAAAAGAAATTCCTTTTCGGGGTTTTGGACCACGCGCTGGGCGAGCAATTCGGGAACGCTGCGCGGAGAGTTTTGCGCTTCTCGATTGGTCATTAGCAGTTGGGTTCTTTTGCGGAGGGTTGGGCAAGATGCCACTTGATGCGAGTGTAGGCGATACGAAATCCTTGCCGCTCGGCATTGCGCTGAGAAGCGCTGCCGGGCAGTGCTCCCATCATGGCGATGTCGCAACCGTGTTCAGCAGCAAACGAAAGACGACTGTTAAGCAAGGCGAGCTGCGCTCCCCGACTGCGCGCTTCCGGAATCGTACTTGCGCCTGCCAACAAGGCCACACCATCGTAAATACCAAGCGCCCCCGTTGCAATTGGCTTCCCTTCGAGCTCTGCCAGGAACGACAAGGCCTCCGAGTTGTGCGCATTCACCCTGGCAAGGTCCGCTAGAAAGTCAGCCAACTCAGGCGTTTCGCTCCAACCTTGCGCCGCTGTCCTGGCCCAGAGGTCATTCTCACTTGATTCTATCCGTCGCACAGTAATGTTCTTGTTCCGCTCTGTAACGAAGCCGCTGCCGCGCTGAATCGGACGAAACATCAGGCTGGTGAATTCAACGGGTCGATACCCTCTCGCGTTCATTATTTCGATTAAAGCAGCGTCTGCGAGCGGACTCACCTCGTGGAAAACTTCCGCTCCGCGTTCCTTGAAAAACAGTTCGATCCGATCAAGGTCTCCTTCTGTAATTCGTTCAAACAAACCCAAACCAAAACTCTGCGTCAATGGAGACATCGGACCGTCAAACATCGCATAAGCACCGGCAATCTCAATCCATTGTGCATCGCTATCCGGGAAGGCCCTGGCGCGGCTCTCGACAAATCTGGCGCTGGCGAGTGCCTCAGCACGTTCAAGTCGCCGCGACAGCGATCGATCGGAAAAGAGGAACTGCTCTTCGTTATCCATGACGGTCAATTTATATGAGTTCTCAGGATATGAGAAACCAACTCCAGCCGGAATCGCAGCGTGACATAAAGCAAGTACCGCCTCAGCGGTCGCGGTTGGCCTGCTTCGCAGGGCGCGGCACACTAATACCGTCCACCCGCCACCGCGAGGTGGTACTGACTTCCTCGCGCCAGGCAAATGACTAGATTCAAACTGACCCATGCTCAAGGCAATGGCAATTTTGATTATGTTATATTACCCGCCATCTCCAGACCGTTTGCCGGTCAAAGCAGCAATCAAGATCGTAATCACACCGCGGTGAGTATCCGCACTGAATCACTCTTTGAAACTATGGACACGTATCGAAATTTCATCGGTGGAAAGTGGATCGAATCGGGCTCTTCCCGAACGATTCAGAACGTAAATCCGGCTAACACCAATGATGTATTGGGAACCATAAGACAGGCCACTCGTGAGGAGGCACGGGCAGCAGTTGAAGCTGCGGCCAACGCCTTTCCTTCCTGGCGCGCGACCCCGGCGCCGACGCGTGGACGTATCCTGTCGCGTGCGGCGCGCTTGCTGGAGGACCACAAGGAAGAGTTGTCGCAGTTGTTGACGCGCGAAGAAGGTAAGACCATTGCGGAGTCGCGGGGTGAGCTGCAACGCTCGATCAATGTGGCTGACTTTTGCGCTGGCGAATCGCGACGGATGAATGGCGAGACGATTCAATCGGAACTGCCTATGAATTTTGCGTACACGATCAAGCAGCCGTTGGGCGTGGTCGCATGTGTCACGCCGTGGAATTTTCCAGTGGCCATTCCTGTTTGGAAGATCGCACCTGCACTAGTCGCAGGGAATTCAGTTGTCTTCAAGCCCGCGTCGTTAACGCCGGCAACTGCGGTTCGTATTGTGGAGTTGTTTGAGGAAGCTGGTGTTCCGGCCGGTGTTTTGAACCTGGTGCTGGGTTCAGGTTCAGACGCAGGCGATGAGATCATCGGCCACCCTGCGGTGAAGGCTGTTTCTTTCACCGGCTCAAACGGCGTGGGCATTCGACTGTACGAACAGGTATCGCGACGAGGAGCTAAGTGTCAATGTGAAATGGGTGGAAAGAATCCGGTCGTGGTACTCGAGGACGCGGACATGGGACTCGCTGTCGAATCGACTGCGCAAGGTGCGTTCGGTTCTTCCGGACAACGGTGCACGGCAACCAGCCGCGCAATCGTGGTAAATGACGTCGCTGACGAGTTTGTTGAACGAATAGCGGCTCGTGCGAAGTCGATGCGCATTGGCAAGGGCGCGGATTCAAGTACTGAAATGGGGCCGAGCGTTGACGAGAGCCAGTTCAATACGGTGCTTGAATACATCGACATTGGCCGCGAAGATGGCGCTACTTTGGTGTGCGGTGGTTCGCGAGCCGCCGGCGAAGGTCTCGACAAAGGTTATTTCGTACAACCCACGGTGTTCGATCGCGTGACGACTGACATGCGGATCGCGCGCGAAGAAATTTTTGGACCAGTGTTGTCAGTATTACGAGTAAAGGATTTTGAAGAAGCAATGCAGGTTGCGAACGATTCTGAATTTGGGTTGTCATCGTCTATCTTCAGCAACGATGCGCCGCGCATCTTTCGCTTCGTCGATGAGATTGAAACCGGAATGACTCACATCAACTCTCCGACCACCGGCGGCGAAGCACATATTCCATTTGGCGGAATCAAAGGCACCGGCATCGGCGACCGCGAACAGGGATCGACGGCGCTGGATTTCTATACCGATCTGAAGGTGGTCTACGTGGATTACACGGGCCGCAAACGAGAAGGAAATTTGTATTGATTCCAGGAAAGGAGTTTGTAATGAGATCGATCAAGTACACATTTTGGCAAGACGGTGAGTTTTGGATCGGGTTCCTAAATGATTACCCAGACTACCGAACGCAAGCGCACACAAAAGAAGAATTACAGGACAATTTGAGAGACCTGCTCTCGGATATCGAATCAGGAGAAGTTCCTCACATTAGGAAAGTCGAAGAAATGGCTGTCGCATAAATGAAAAGGCGAGAGCTCATCAAGATCCTGCTGGACATCGGATGCGTGCTGGTCCGTCACGGTGGGAAGCACGACTGGTACATGAACCCGAAGACCAAACAATCCCAGCCGGTACCGCGCCCTAATGAGATCAATGAGAACCTGGCGAAATCAATAATCAGAAAATTGAAAATCGAACCTTGATTCAGACCATCCAGGAGCCATGAAAACCCTAATCAAAAACGGTCGCGTCATCACTGCAATAGACGACTACAAAGCCGACATTCTGATCGAGGACGAACGCGTCTCCGTCATCGGGGCAAAACTCGATATGGAAGTCGATAAAGTTATCGATGCCGCCGGCAAACTCGTCATTCCCGGCGGAATCGATCCGCACACGCACATGGAATTGCCGTTCGGAGGCACGCAGTCATCCGATGACTTCCGCACCGGTACTATTGCCGCGGCGCACGGCGGGACCACCAGTATTATCGACTTTGCCGTGCAGTACAAAGGCGAGTCATTGATCCAGGGAATCGACAACTGGCATCAAAAAGCCGAGGGCAAGACCGCGATCGATTATGGCTTTCATCTGATCACAACTGAGCTTGAAGATAATCAGATCGAAGAACTACACACCGCGATGGACGAAGGCATCACCAGCTTCAAAATGTTCATGGCCTATCCGGGTGTTTTTCTCGTCGATGACGCAACCATCTTTCGCGGGATGTCCGCTGCCGGCGAGCGCGGTGGTCTAATCTGCATGCACGCCGAGAACGGTATCGTCATCAACGAAATCATTAAGCGGGCCCTTGCGGCCGGCCGCACCGCCCCGAAGTACCACGCGTTAACTCGGCCCACGATCGCGGAAGCCGAAGGTGTTCATCGTGCAATCGCCATTGCCGAGATGGCGGAAGCACCCGTCTACATTGTTCATCTCTCATGCACCGAAGCGCTGAATCAGGTGCGCCAAGCGCGCGATCGCGGCATTCCCGCTTTCGCTGAGACTTGCCCGCAATACCTTTTTCTCTCGATCGACGATTATGGTGACGATTTCAACGGCGCGAAGTATGTAATGACGCCGCCGTTGCGCGAGAAATCGAATCAGGCCGAGCTTTGGAAAGGTTTGAAAATGGATGATCTCCAGGTCATCTCAACCGACCATTGTCCTTTCTGCATGAAGGAGCAGAAGGAGCTGGGCCGAGACGATTTCACAAAGATCCCGAACGGCGCACCGGGAGTCGAAAACCGCGTGCCTTTGATTTACAACGGTGGGGTCGTTGAAAATCGCATCAGCCTCAATCGCTTTGTCGAACTCACCTCGACTGCGGCAGCAAAAATGTTTGGCCTCTTTCCAAAGAAGGGCACAATTGCCGTTGGTTCCGACGCAGATATCGTCATCTTCGATCCCGACAAGGAACAGACGCTCAGTTTGAAGACCAGTCACATGAACGTCGATTACAACACTTACGAAGGAAAGAAGATCAAAGGTGTCGTGGAAACTGTCCTCTCTCGCGGAAGAGTTGTAATTGAGAATGGCGAGTACAAAGGCCAGGCGGGCGACGGGAGGTTCTTAAAGCGCGGCACCTGTGTCGCGATGTAAGATGACATCGTCTAACGTTGAGAGCAATTATGAGAAACGATGATCTAAGCGACTTTCGGCGGCAATGCGAGCGCAGCCTGCAGCGCACCGTCGAAGAGCGCATGCTCTATGGCTTCTGTTACGTGTACAAGCCGGTCATGGACGATGCTCCATGGCGATCGTTCGATTCGACCGCAGCTTACCGCAAGTGGTGTCGGGAAAACTTGCCGGAATACCTCGGCTATGGCGACCTTGACTCACTCCAGAAAACGGTTCTCGAGCCGCGTGATCAATTCAACCCGAGACAGGCCCGGGAGGTAACGCGTAGATTCCACTCATGAACAGGAACAAGTGCTCGCAGTGTGGACTAGTCAATTCCAACGCTGATCAGACTTGCAGGCGCTGCGCCACTTCGCTAGCGTCTGAGCCGGTTCCTGAAGTTTTTGGCGAAGAGGCTGAACCAAAACGAAGTTTGGTTCGCAGGTTGGGTTGGATACTCGGAACCACGTTCATACTGCTATTTGCGTGGTATCTCTCACTGCTGGCTAGTTCGGATCGTCTTTCTTATGAAAGCCAGAAAACAGTCGAGAAGGCTGTCTCGATCCTCAAGCAAAACGGCTTTGGCAAAGAGGCTTTCGTTCTCAGCAATTTGGTGACTTACCGCCAAAACGACAACTGGTGGAACAAAGCGCTTGGCCACCACGAAGCTTATGCGGCCACTAACTTTCCTTTTGAGATTGTCACACTGTATCCGCAGTTTTTTGAGAAGACCGTGGACGACAATGAGCGGGCCGCGATCCTGCTTCACGAAGCCTGTCATCTCTTCGGCGCGGGTGAAGATTCAGCTCTCAAACAAGTTTGGCTAGATAAGCAGCGACTCGGCTGGACAGCCACGAATTATGGACCGGTGTCCGACGCCTGGAACCACACCAGACAACTGACAAAGAACCGTTTTCCGCAGTTTTTCAAATGCGGCCTCGATGAACAGTCTGACTGTTTTGAGTAGCACGCTTAGGTTGCGGTTCGTGTAGACAATTCAAACGGAGACGCGTTGATGCGAAAACACTTAATTGCCACTCTCTTTCTTGTTGCTCTTCCATACTGTGTGTCACCACAGGCCTATGGCGCGCAAGAGGCTAATGTTCCACTCATAACTGTTACCGGCGAAGCTGAAATCCGTGTTGTACCTGATGAGATCATTTTGTCACTGGGAGTGGAAACCAGCGACAAGAGCCTCGACCGCTCGAAGACCCTAAACGATGAGCGTGTCAAACGCGTACTAGCCCTCGGTCCCGCATTTGGCATCGATCCCAAACACCTTCAAACAGGCTACCTCGGAATTGAGCCGTGGTATCGAACGTATAATCAGTTGGAGTCGCTCGAGTATCGCGTGCGTCGAACGATCGGGATAACGCTGAAAGACACTTCAAAATTCGAGAGTCTCCTTTCGCGAGTGCTGGAAGCTGGCGCAACTCACGTTCATGGAATTCAGTTTCGTATTACTGAATTGCGCAAGCACCGCGATGCCGCTCGCTCACTAGCTATTAAGGCGGCGCGAGAAAAAGCCGCTGCGTTGGCGGAAGAACTCGGACAGAAAGTTGGCAAAGCATTTCGGATAAGTGAGTACGGCGGTTGGACGTCGCCGTATGGATGGTGGGGATCATTCGCAGGAGGAAATGCCAACATGACTCAGAATAGTGCTAATAGCGGATCTGGATCCAGTGGCACCGGCGAAGGCACGCTCGCGCTGGGCCAAATCACCGTCACAGCCAGCGTCTCAGTTAGCTTCCTACTAAACTAAGCGCAGAATTTCCAGTCCCCACTCGAATAACATGATTGCTTCAGACCCCTCTTCGAAAGACATCGCCGTCACCCAACAGGACTTTGAAGAACTCCAACAAGACGTTTCTTCGAGTCCGCTTTGGAACAAAGACCTCGCGCCGACCACCATCCACGAACGCACCTGGTCGACCTGGAACATCGCCGCGCTCTGGATTGGCATGAGTGTAGTGATTACGACATACACGCTCGCCGGCGGTTTTATCGAAGCAGGAATGAACTGGTGGCAGGCGATGATCACCATCCTGCTCGGCAACACGATCGTGCTGATCCCGATGGTGCTGAACGCCCACGCTGGCACTAAATACGGCGTTTCGTTTCCGGTTCTCAGTCGCGCTTCATTCGGCACCAGGGGCGCAAATGTCCCGGCTATTCTTCGGGCAATCGTCGCGTGTGGCTGGTTCGGCATTCAAACCTGGATTGGCGGTACCGCGATTGACGCGTTGTTTGGAGTGATGTTTTCGAGTTGGAACAATTTGCTGGGCGGCGCGGCGATTCTCGACATCGCGCTTCATACCTGGATCGCGTTCTTTCTCTTCTGGGGCATCCAGGTCTTCATCATCCTAAAAGGCGTTGAGGGCATCAAGCATCTCGAGACGTGGTCAGCGCCTTTACTGCTCGGTGGCGGACTGCTGCTGTTGATCTGGGCCTCCTGGCGAGCCGGCGGTTTGGGACGAGTCCTGCATGAATCGTCAGCCTTACAGAAGGAGCAGAACAACTTCTGGTTGATCTTTCCGGGAGCCTTAACCGCATCGGTCGGTTACTGGGCCACATTGAGTCTGAACATTCCTGACTTCACCCGGTATGCGCGTTCTCAGAAATCGCAGATGATGGGCCAGGCGCTCGGGTTACCGCTGACGATGACTGCTTTTGCCTTTATCGGAGTGGCGGTCACGAGCGCGACGCTCCTGATTTATGGCGAAGCGATTCCTGATCCTGTGAAACTAATGCAAAGGTTCGATAGCCTGGCAGTCGTGCTTTTTGCAACGCTTGTGATCTTTGCGGCGCAGTTGACGACGAATATGGCAGCCAACGTCGTCTCGCCCTCCAACGATTTCTCGAACCTCAATCCAAAACTGATTTCGTATGTAACAGGCGGGTTAATAACAGCAGTGATTGGCGTCCTGATGATGCCCTGGAAACTAATGAGCTCGATGGGCGCCTACATTTTCACCTGGTTAATCGGTTATTCAGGTCTGATGGGCGCGATTGCGGGAATTCTCATCTGCGATTATTGGGTCCTTCGAAAACAGCGCCTCAGCCTGACTGATCTATTCGACACCAATGGAATCTACTCTTACTCCAACGGCATTAACTGGCGCGCGATGGCGGCACTCGCCCTCGCAATCGCTCCGGTCGTGCCTGGATTCATCCGTGCTGCGACGACGCCGGGTGGCCGGGTTCCTCAGCCCAATTTGTTTGACACCCTGTATACTTACGCCTGGTTCGTCACCTTCGCACTCGGGTTCGCTGTCTACTACTTATTAATGCGATCCAAAGTGCAACAG
The DNA here is from genome assembly GCA_031399105.1 of Blastocatellia bacterium. Lineage (GTDB taxonomy): Bacteria > Acidobacteriota > Blastocatellia > Pyrinomonadales > Pyrinomonadaceae > PSRF01. The sequence goes on from JANNON010000842.1 coordinate 21,483, forward strand.
CCGGTCTTAGCTCGTCTCTAACAATTCAAGCGAGGAGTTAACATGCCACGTATCGTCAAATGTGGATTGATTCAAGCGACTAACGCCGCACCCACTGATATGCCAATTGAGGACATCAAGCGGCTTAACATAGAAAAGCATCTCGGCTTCATTGAACAAGCGGCGCAGCAGGGCGTGAAGATTCTCTGTTTTCAGGAAGTCTTTACCACGCCTTACTTCTGCGCCGAACAGCAGACGCGCTGGTATGAGGCGGTCGAGCGAATTCCCGACGGTCCCACGGTGCGATTGATGCAGGAAGTCGCGAAAGCACACGGCATGGTGATCATCGTGCCGATATATGAAGAAGAGATCACCGGCATCTACTACAACACTGCGGCCGTGATTGATGCGGATGGCAAATATCTGGGCAAGTATCGCAAGAACCACATTCCGCATGTGAACCCTGGCTTTTGGGAGAAATTCTATTTCCGGCCGGGCAATCTGGGCTATCCAACCTTTGACACGGCTTACGCGCGCATCGGCGTCTACATCTGTTACGACCGTCACTTTCCCGAAGGTGCTCGCATCCTCGGACTGAATGGCGCCGAGATTGTTTTCAATCCTTCCGCTACTGTGGCAGGCCTTTCGGAATATCTGTGGCGGTTGGAGCAGCCGGCTCACGCCGTTGCCAATGGCTATTTTGTCGGAGCGATTAATCGAGTCGGGCGCGAGCAGCCCTGGAACATCGGTGAGTTTTACGGACAGAGTTATTTCTGCGATCCGCGCGGCCAGATGATTGCCGAAGCCCCGCGCGATCAGGACGCGTTGGTAGTCGCTGATTTGGATCTGGATCTGATTCGAGAAGTAAGGAACACTTGGCAGTTCTTCCGCGATCGGCGGCCGGATTCGTACGGGCCGCTCGTAGCGGACTAGCAAGAGACTCGACGGCCTGCAAAAAGCGCTTTTGTCATGACTATATTGAACAAGAGAGATCTGTTTCGCTTCTTCCGAGAACACCACGCTGAGTTGAGCAAATTCGGTGTAACACGGTGCGGGGTTTTCGGATCTTTCGCTCGTGAGGAGCAGACACCGGAAAGCGATATTGATCTTCTTGTCGAGTTTGAGCCCGGTGCCAAGTCGTTCGACAACTTTATGCGGCTGGCGTTTTTTCTTGAAGACAATCTGGGACGACGGGTAGAACTCTTGACGCCTGAATCGTTGAGCCCTTTCATCGGACCGCACATACTTCGAGAGGTTGAATATGCCTCAGTCGGCGGCTGAATACCTTAAGCACATCCTCGAAGAAGCGAAATATCTTCGCCGGGCAACCAGCAGCTTGAAAAAAGATGAGCTGCTCAAGGACGAAACCCTTAAACGATCCTTTGTGCGGAGCATCGAGATTATTGGGGAGGCGATAAAGCAGACGCCAGACGAGATCAGGGAAAAGTATCCCGAAGTTGAATGGCGACTCATCGCCGGAATGAGAGATAAATTGATTCATCATTACTTTGGTGTTGACTACGAGATTGTTTGGGACGTGGTTACAGCCAAAGTCCCCAGCTCGCCTTACAAATTGACCGGATATTAAAAGCCGAGAACGAATAGCAACCCGCATTCGATTTCAGGAGACACGAAAATGGATCTTTCAATCACCGTAAATGGCATGAAGTTTCCCAACCCTTTCCTGCTGGGCTCGGGCCCGCCGGGTACGAACGCGCGCGTTATCGCCAAATCGTACGACGCCGGTTGGGGTGGCGCGGTCGCCAAGACTGTTAGCCTGGAATCAGCGAAAGTCGTTAACGTCGTGCCGCGTTACGGAAAACTTCGTTCGAAGATTTCTGGTGAGGTCATCGGTTTCGAAAATATCGAACTCATCTCAGATCGGCCAATCGATGTCTGGCTCGACGAGTTTCGACAGATCAAGAAGGACTATCCGAACCACATCCTCATTGCATCGATCATGGAAGAGTATGACAAGGGGCGCTGGCAGGAATTGACTCGCCTGGTGCAAGACACGGGCGTCGATGCCTTTGAACTCAACTTTTCCTGTCCGCATGGCATGACCGAACGCAAGATGGGATCAGAAATGGGCGAGCACCCCGATCTCTGCGAACAGGTGACGAGCTGGGTGACGGAGGTTTCGAAGATCCCAGTCTGGGCCAAGATGACGCCCAACATTACAAACATCAAAGAGCCCTCGATGGCTGCCGTCCGCGGCGGCGCCAACGGAATCTCGGCAATCAATACAATTCTTTCGGTTATCGGCGTTGACTTAAACACCCTGCGACCGATGCCAACCGTCGAAGGCCACACCGTTCCCGGTGGGTATTCTTCGCAAGCCGTCCGGCCGATCGCGTTACGAATGGTCAGCCAACTGGCCCTCGGCTTGCCGAAGGAGATCTCGATCAGCGGCATCGGCGGTATTGAGAATTCTCATGACGCGCTCGAATTCATGCTGCTCGGGTCCTCGACCGTGCAGATTTGCACCGGCGTGATGCTTCACGGCGTCAAGATGGTCGACGAGTTGCAGGAAGGCCTTGAAAAATTCATGACCGACAAAGGCTTCAGCTCCGTCCAGGAGATAGTCGGCAAGAGTCTCGGCTACTTTTCCACGCACATGGATCTCGTGCAGAAGATGAAAGCAGCCAAGCGCACCAAAGCCGGTGAGGCCAGCCGCGACAATGAGTGGGCGCAAAAAGACATCACGGAAAAGACCGCCGAGCTGACTTCGAACTAGTGGCCCAATTCAAATGAGTACCTGGGGATCACTCCCAACAGTTTCACCGGTCTTGCGAGATCGTAAGCTGGCTCTGGCAATTCTCGGCAGTGCGGCGCTACTATTGGCGCTGTTCGCTTGGGGGTTTCCTGGTTGGCAATGTCCTTTTCTTCACGTGGTTGGAATTCCCTGTCCAGGTTGCGGATTGACCCGCGCGACGTATTGGCTTTTGCGAGGCGATCTGCGAACCTCCTTTGCGTTCCACGCTTTTGCTCCGATTTTACTGCTGACGATGATGGTGGTCATGACGGCCGGTCTGTTACCAGAACAGCCGCGCCGATCTTTTCTCGACAAACTCGAAACCATTGAACGACGCACCGGGATCGGGTTAGTGCTTCTAACAGCCTTACTTCTCTACTGGCTGGTCCGGCTAATAGTTCTCAACCAGAGTTTTGTAAAATTGATTCAAGGATAGCGAGGCGCGGCAAACCAATGTTGTCGCTTTTCGCGGCTGACTCGGGGTAAAGAAGAAGAGCGACAAAGGGATGTTCGTCGCCTGCCTCGACAACCGCATATTGCGTTAATCACCGAATGGAGGAAAAACCGAGATGATTACGATTCTTGCGATATTGGTGGGACTGGGATCTCTGATCTGTTTCATCATCGTCCTAATTAAATTGTTCCAAAACGAAGGCGCCTTGAAGGGAGTTCTGGGTCTGATCTGCTCGCTCTACACGTTCATTTGGGGTTGGATCAACGCGGACCGATTGGGCATTAAGAACATCATGCTGATCTGGACGCTGCTGATTATTATTAGCATTGTCATAAATGTGGCGTTTGGCGGGTTCTCGTCAGTTATGCCGCCGACGAACACTCCCTAACAACGCCGTCACGAACTTTGAAAAAATTTGTAGGGGCGTCCCTCCGTGGGCGCCCCTCTTTTCATTACGAGCCTCTCCGATTCATAGAAGCATTGTGGACAAAGAGGGGCGCCAACGAAGTGATCTCACTCGCGACGCATGTCGATCAGCATTCGCTGAATCTCGGTCTTCAGCCCTGCCGTTAACTCTTCACTGTTCGCCTGACCCGCCTGGATGGGTTCGCCAAAACGAATTTTCACCTTCGCCAGCCTCAATCGTCGCGACTTGCGCCCCCAAACCTTGTAAACACCATCCACTGCAACCGGCAAAATCGGCAGTTGTAACTCGCTCGCCAGAATCGCAGCGCCTTTCTTAAACGGATGGAGTTCGCCATCGAATGAGCGTTCGCCCTCGGGATAGATGTTCAGGATCTTTCCCGCTCGCAGTCCGGCCGCGCCGACACGCATCGCGCTCATCAGGTTAGTGTCCGGATCCACCGGTACGATATTGAGTAGCCTTGCGACCTGTTTGGTAAACACGTTCTGCCAATATTCACTAGCGCCTACGTGAAAAATATTTCGCAAGGCGCCGAACGGGTAAGTTGCACAAACGAGGATGGGATCCAGATAACTCTGATGATTGGGGCAAACGATGAATGGCGCCTTCATCTGTTTGAGGTTCTGTAAGCCGGTTACCTCCAGCCGGAGAAACACGCGCGCCAAAAAATAAAACACTTTCAGAAACACGAAAGCAGAAAACGCTGTCACGGGTTTCGAGCCCGCTCCCGATCTCAACTCTTCCTCTGAGACCAGATCACTTCCCAGCAACTCATTCCAGTCTTTCCTGCTTGCTACGGTCGCGGTGATATCGCGAGGGGCCGGACTCAGTGCAAATTGTGTTTTGTTTGTGAGCTCCAGCACATCGGCCACCGTGAGAGCCTCAACCACGGCGGCATCATCAAATTTGAGGTTCAAGCTCTGTTCGAGACTCGCGATGCATTCGGCGCGGGCCAGCGAATCCAATCCCAAATCGAGTTCGAGGTTCATGTCGGGATGGATGAACGACTGCAACTCATGCCGCGCTATCGCCGCACACAGCTCTTTGCCGGCGCGCGAGTCGAGCAGAGCGCAGTCCTGCGCTGTAAGAACGAAGCGGCCCCCATCACGCACTGACTTGTCGTTCCTCGAAACCTCTATCTGTTTCTGCAACTCGAAACGACGGACCTTGCGTGTTGCAGTTCGCGGCAGTGCTTCAGCCCGCACAATGTAATCGCGCACGCGTTGATATTCAGGAAGAGCTCGACCGAGGTTGTCCAGATCGAACCTAATCGCTTCCCGAGCATTCGCGATTCGATGCACCTTCAGATAATCAAAATCGGGTACCACCACGGCGCAAAGTTTTTCCGACAAGGCGAAACCGCTGGTGCCATTGCGCACTCCCAGCACACAAATTTCTCCGACGAGCGGCGACTTTGAATAGTGTGATTCAACGTCTTCCGGATACACATTTTTTCCGGAAGGCAGAATGATCACATCTTTCTTCCGGCCCACGATGTAAAGATGGCCCTCAGGATCAAAATTGCCCAAGTCTCCCGAGCGAAACCAACCATCACTGGTGAACGCTGCACGATTTGCTTCCGGGTTTTGGTAGTAGCCCGACATGACAATCGCACCTCGAATCAAGACTTCGCCGATGCCGTCCTCGTTAGGCGCGTCGATCTTTACACACACCTGGTTTAGTGGCTTGCCTACCGATCCCACTTTGTTGTCTTCAATGCGAGTGACTGTTGCGGCGCCCGCCGTTTCAGTGAGTCCATATCCTTGCAAAATCGTGAATCCGAGGCGGTGAAAGTCTCTGGCAACATCAGCATCGAAACTCGAACCGGCGGAAATCGCCAGCCTCAACTTGCCGCCGAAACCCTGATGAACACTGCGAAAGAACAGCCGTCCAGCGTTGATACCCAGCGAGTCTCGCAACCAGCCATTTGTTTTAAGTAGTGCTTTGAACGCGGATCGCACGGCCCGCGGCTGCACACGAACCGCATCAAAGACCTTTTTATGAAAGAGATACCAAAGACGCGGCACTCCGGTGAGCAAGGTTACGCCACCTTCCTTCAGACCACGCGCGATCTCCTCGCTGTTCACTTCGTTGAGATAGACGACTGGAGCGCCAATTATGGTGGCAATCCACAGGTTCACGATTTGAGAATAAGCATGAAACAGGGGCAGGAGACTAAGAATGACTTCTCGGTGACTGATCTTCATAACTTCCTGCACGCCTTCAACTTCGGCAAAGATATTTCCATGCGTCAGCGGAACTGCTTTGGGTGTTCCGGTCGTGCCTGAGGTGTAGATCAGCAGCGCGATGTCATCGCCGCTTGCCGGTGGGGGATGCGAATCGAACTCGGCGGGTCTTTCGGTCCTGGCCCACTCGGCGAAGGAACCAAAGCCGTTGGCGTTATTAGCTGGCAGGAGCGAGACTGCGCGAATGGAACTTCCCAGGTACTCACAAACTTGATGATACTTTTCAAAAGAAGCAGGTGAGACGAAAGCGAGGCGAGCTTCAGAGTTTTGAATGAAGACCGCCAGAGTTTCAACCGTAGCGGCAGGATCGAGAGGGACGGCAATCGCACCACGATAGAGAATCCCCAGATAGGCCATGGCCCAATTGGGATGATTCTCACCGATAATTGCCACGCGGTCACCAAACTTGATTCCCTCGCACGAAAGGCGATGGGCAATACTGCGAATCTGAGAGAGCATCGAGCCAAAGGTCGTGTGCTCTGGACCGTGCGGCCCCAGCAACGTCATCGCGGTGTTTTCGGCGCGTTGCTCGGCGGTTTGAATAAGGCTTTTGCAGAAGGTTTGCATTTGTGGGAAGAAGCTTGTCGCGAGGGCACTTGGTGCTTAGTGCTTGGTGCTTTGTACTTGGTGCTTTGTACTTGGTGCTTTGTACTTGGTGCTTTGTACTTTGTGCTTGGTGCTTTGAGCTGGTGTTGCGTTCTTCTGAGATCTCAGATCTCAAATTTCAGATCTCAGATAATCTCAGATCAGATCTCAGATTTCAGATCTCAAAACAATGCCCAACAAGCTCAAAGCTCAAAGTACAAAGTACAAAGAACAAAGAACAAAGCACTAAGCACTAACCACAAAGTACAACGCTCGAGCACAAACTAAAGCCAAAGCTAAAAGTCAGTTACTCAAATTCCACCACCACCGGCGCATGATCCGACGGTCGCTCCCACTTCCTTGGCTCGATGTCTATCCACGTCTTCAGATTTTTCGCGACCAGCGGCTCGGTGATCCAGATGTGATCAATTCGCAGTCCGAGATTGCGGCGAAAAGCTCCGGCACGATAATCCCACCATGAGTAGTTTCCCGCTGCCTCAGTGTGCTGGCGAAAGGCGTCGGTGAATCCCCAATCTTTTATGCTCTGTATTGCCGCTCGTTCCGGATCGCTAAAAAGGATTCGGCCCTGCCACAGTCGCGGATCGTGAACGTCCCGCTCTTCGGGAGCAACATTGAAATCACCGCACAGCAATACCGGCTGTTGCGGATCGTAGTTGCTCTCGAAAAACTCGCGCAGTCGTCCCAGCCATTCCAACTTGAACTGATACTTTTCCGATCCCACCATCTGACCATTCGGAACATAGACGTTGACGATCTGAATTCCACCTGCGGTCGTTGTTACCAATCGCGATTGCGCCGTTTCGTCGTCGCCCGGGTAGCCGCGCATCGCAACCGCACATTCCTCACGAGTGGCGATAGCTACTCCGTTGTAAGTCTGCTGGCCAAATGAGATGCATTCGTAACCATGCTCCGCAAAAACCTCGAACGGAAACTTCTCATCAACGCACTTCGTCTCCTGCATGCAGAGCACGTCCGGTTGCGCGGAATCAAGCCAGCGCATGACATGCGGCACACGGGCCAAAATTGAGTTGACGTTCCAGGTGGCGATCTTCATATAAAACACTCATCCACAGACTTCACCGATTCCGCAGATTAAGAATTGGAAGTATGCTGCATTCGTCTCCCCCGTGCTTCTCAATCTGTGAAATCTGCGGAATCTGTGGATAGCTGTCAGAGAGTGGCCAGCAGTCCAGCGAGTAGCGCGCCGCGATTTGGAATATCGTCGATCAGGATGTGTTCATGCGTTGCGTGGGCGCCGTCGCCGCTGATTCCCAAACCATCGAGCACCGGTGAACCGACCGCAGCCGCGAAGTTGCCATCCGACGCTCCCCCAACCTGCGTCTCACCGAGATCGTAATCAAGCGCCGCGGCGATACTGCGCGCGCGTTCAAACAAAGACACCACCTCGCTCGTGCGTTCGAGCGGCGGTCGGTTAATTCCCCCACCAATCACCAACCGCACACGATCATCGAAGGCGCGCAACGCCATTATCTGCTGCTCAACGCGCACCGCTTCCTCAATCGTACTGAACCGCACGTCAACTTCCGCATGCGCTTCCGCCGGCACCACATTTGAAGTCGTGCCGCCACGAATAGTTCCAACGCTCACCGTAATCCCGCTCGCTGGATCATTCATCTCGTGCAGACTTTGAATCTGCCGCGCCATCTCCAACACGGCACTCGCTCCTTTCTCAGGTTCGAGACCAGCATGCGCGGCCCGTCCATAAGCCGCGAGCGTAAAAACGCCGGTGCCTTTCCGGGCCGTCTTCACTCGTCCGCCGCTCGCGGGAGGTTCAAGCACCAAAGTTGCGCGGGCTCGCTTCGCTTGCGCCTCGACTAAACTCCGGCCGCTGGCGCTTCCCTTCTCTTCATCGCAGGTGAGCAACAGGACAATCGGTTGGCGCGGAATCAGTTTCAAACTGGCGCACGCGCGAATTACTTCCACCGCCAGCACGCAATTGGCCTTCATATCAAACACACCGGGACCGTAAGCCCGGCTTCCTTCAATCCGCCACGGCCGCTCGGTTATCGACCCACGCGGATGGACGGTGTCAGTGTGGCCCAGAACTAAAATCGGTCTTGAGTCATGCCGCTCTCCGCTAAACGCCTTAATGCGCAGGTGCTCGCCGTAGTTTTCACTCGGCACGCGCTCGATCGACGTGATTGCCGGGACGGTCCGCGCAGCGGCAGCCAGTAACGAAACAACTGATTTGCTTCCGGCTTCATCGCCTGATGGGGATTCCACTTCAACTAATGCTTTCGTTAGCGCAAGTATCTCCCGCTGACGGCTGACAAAGTGATCGCGCAATAAGGAAACGTCCAGATTAGGAATTGGGGATGTCATTAGAATCTCGAGCAGCTAAGGGAAGTTGCGATAGAGAACGGAGCGCTGGAACTTTCAGTCAGGCCGCTTGAATCGATTCACGTCGGACCGTCAGAGCATCTATTCGTTCAGGCAAAATGTCAAAGCCGATTCCAGGCTTCTCGGGAGCGATTATGGTACCGGCAGCAGTCACCGTTACCGGCGGTTCGATGATGTCCTCTTCCCAGTAACGAGCACTAGCCGACACATCACCAGGCAGCGTAAATCCCGGTAGAGTAGCCATCGCGATGTTGTGCGCGCGCCCGATCCCGGACTCCAGCATCCCGCCACACCAGACAGGCATTTCGTTCGATCGACAGACGAGTTCCAGGTGCTTTGCTTCGCTGTGGCCACCCACCCGTCCCAGCTTCACGTTGATTATGCGGCATGAATTCAACGCGATGGCGTGCAGGGCATCTTCTCCAGAGTGAATGGACTCATCTAAGCAAACGGCAGTAGAAATCTCTCGCTGTAGTAACGCATGATCAAAGATATCGTCATGGGCCAGCGGCTGTTCCACCATCATTAAATTAAAGCGATCCAACTCCTTGAAGAGGTCTACGTCGGCGAGACTGTAAGCCGAGTTGGCGTCGCCCATGAGTTGGATATCCGGAAAGTGACGCCGCACTTCCTCGACAATTTTCACATCCCAGCCGGGCTTGATCTTGATCTTGATTCGCTGGTATCCGGCAGCAAGCTCCTTTGCGATTTTTTCCATCAGCTGGGCAGGCGTGTCCTGGATGCCGATTGAAACACCACAGGCAATCTCGTTCTGAGTACCTCCGAGATGACGCCACAACGGTACGCCCGCCGTCTTCGCTTCGAGATCCCAACACGCCGTCTCAATCGCCGCTTTGGCCATCCGATGACCGCGCACCGGCTTCATTAAGTCCCACACGTCCGCAGCGATTGAGATCTCCTTTCCGATGACCAGTGGCGCCAGGAACTCGCGTGTTGTCGGCCAGGCGCTCTCGATCCATTCGCTGCTGTAGAAGGGCCCTTCGCCCGCCACGCATTCGCCCCACCCCTCTGCGCCACTCTCGTCGAGCACGCGGACGAGCAAAATACGGCGCTCAGTAGTGCGGCCGAAACTTGTCTCAAAAAAATGAATTAACGGAAGGCGGATTTCGCGAAGTTCAATTGTGCTGATTTTCATGTAAACGGAGGGAATCCCTTCAACGAGTCGAATTATGACTTGCCAATGAGGATTTGTCAGCCACGGGAATCATTGAAAAGCCGAAAAAACCAGGGCCGCGGATTCTCGCGGATGGTCGGGATCTGAATTGGAGAACACCTGGCTCTACTTTCCATTGAGAAAAACGTTTTCAGCTCACATCATTCGCGTTTATCCGCTGTCGCGCTCGAATCCAGATTCGAGAATTTCTGACCGGCTGCGGTCACAAGTCAGCTCGCATTCAGGGCTGCACATCTGCGATACAAAATTCTTGGCATGGCTCCTTGACCTTGTCATGGATCGCTGGTAAAAGCTTCGACACTCCTACCGGCAGCAGTTCTCCCACTTTCCCGGTATTCCTCCACAACACGTGCGTTTTTTTTCAACCTATTCGTTTGAGAGGACTGGTGTATGTTCAATAAGGCTTCTTTATCAACACGGCGGCGTAGTCCGCTTATCAAAACAATCTTTGCACGTCGATCAAATGCTGCTCGTCGTCAACTCGTCAGTATTTCCCTCGCCTTATTGCTGGGAGTTATCCTGCCAACTACGGGCTTGATCTCATTCCCCGTGTCGGCCAATAACTCTGCTCAGACTCTCCCCTTCTCGCAGGATTGGACGAATACCGGGCTGATTACGGCCAATGATAACTGGTCGGCCGTGCCCGGCATTGAAGGTTTTCTGGGTCAGGACATAACCACTACCACGGGCGTAGACCCACAAACTCTGCTTGGCACTAGTTCAGTTGCCGTGGATCTCGATGTAATTGCAAATCAAACTAATCCTAATACTCTGGCAACGGGTGGAGTCGCAGAGTTTCACAGCACCCTTCAGGCGGCGCCTGCGAGCACAAATCCGGTGATAGCGCTAAACGGTTCAGGAACGGCAGACGCACCATACGTCCTGCTGCACCTGAACACGGCGGGTCAGTCGAACATTAATGTTGCTTACAACGTGCGGGACCTGGACTGTTCGATTGATAACGCGGTCCAACCCGTCGCGCTTCAGTTGCGCGTCGGGAGTACAGGCAATTTCACGAACGTTCCTGCAGGTTTCGTGGCCGACGCAACTACTGGTCAGAGCCTTTGTACTGCAGTCACACCAGTTAGCGTGGTACTTCCGGCGGCCGCCAACAACCAACCACTCCTGCAGGTCCGCATTATCACGACCAATGCCGTCGGCAACGACGAATGGGTAGGCATTGACGATATTTCCGTGACCGGCGACGGCGTCGTGACACCGACGGATCCCACAGGCGTTGGACTGGCAAATCCAAACTCGGTATTGCCCGGACAATCCACACTATTAACTGTCACAGTCACTCCCGGAGCCAATCCGGACAGCACCGGCTTGGCCGTTACAGCTGACCTAACCAGCATTGGTGGAGTCGCCGCGCAGACGTTCTTCGACGATGCTACCAATGGCGATGCGGCGGCAGGCGATAATGTATTTTCTTACCTTGCCACCGTCGTCGTCGGCACTACACCGGGCGGAAAAACTCTTCCCTTCAGCATCACCGACGCCGAACTTCGAGATGGCAGCGGCTCAATTAGTCTTACCGTTCAGGCGCCACCGCCCCCTTCCGATCACGTTGTCATCAGCCAGGTTTACGGTGGCGGCGGCAATGGCGGCGCTACCTATCAGAACGACTATGTCGAGTTGTACAACCCGAGCCCAAACACCTTCAATCTGACTGGCTGGTCAGTACAATATGCGGCGGCCGCAGGCAGTGGTTGGCAACAATGTCTCGACGCGGGGTGTAGCTCAGCTTGGTAGAGCGTCCGGTCTGG